>JBCBME010000433.1:0-2426 GCA_039822945.1 Pseudomonadota bacterium | reverse complement strand
TGCCAGCGCGTCGCCTGCATCAAGGGTCCCCTCGGTGTCGGGTGCGAGGAAAAGGTCGATCGCGGCCCGTGTCCGCGCCAGCCGCTCCGCCTGATCGGGCCAGAGATAGGATTGGAGCCGCAGCGCCTCCTCGGGGTGGCTCACATCAATGGGGCGCAGATCCACGCCGCGCGCCTCTGCCAGATAAGGCGGGCAGACCACGGGCGGCACCCCGCGCCATTCGGGGCTGAGCGCCACCACCGATCCCATGGGCCCGAGCGACTGCCCCGCCGCGCTGAGGGAAAAGAAATCCCAGTTGAGATTGAGCCCCGCGCTCGCCCCGATCTCAGACGTGATGAGCGGCAGGCCGTATCGCGCCGTCAGCCAGTGCCCGAGCGCGATGAGAAAGGCCGCCCGGCGCACCTCGTTTGTCTGGGGCGGGCTCTCGAGCGCGGTCAAAAGCGCGGCCTCATGTTCGATAAACGCCGCCCTCAGCGCGTCGCTGAGCCCTGCGTCACTCACCTCCTCGGGCGGGTAGGCCGCGCTCAGCGCCGCGCAGGCCCCGGTGAGATGCAAAAGATGCAGACCCCCTGCGAGGCGCAGCGGCACGCTGTCATGGGAGGGGCCAAGGAGGCCCGCATCCCAGCCCAAGAGCCGCGCCTTCAGCCCCCCGTCCGGGAGAGCAGAAAGAACGAGCGGCAGCATCTGCCCCATGAAGGGGGAGCCGAGCCCGGCACAGGCCTTCGCCTGAAACGCGAACGCCTCCTCAAGCGCGGGCATCATTTGAACCGGTCCACGAGTTTTTGCAGCGTGCTGCGCGTGTCTTCGGGCGGCTCTGCTGGCGCTGCGGGGGCCTTTGGGGCGGCCTCGGCCTTCGGCGCAGGAGGGGCCTTGCCGCTCTTTGCTGTGCCGCCGCCAGAGCGGGGCGGGGCCGTGCGCAGCGACACCGCATTCATGAAGCGGCCCGCATCTCCGCGCGCGAGCTCTGTCGCGCCGTCCGAGATCCCGCGCATCAGGTCATCGAGCCAGGCCTCGTCGGCCTTCGGGAAGTCGCGCAGCACGTAGCCCGGCACCGCGTCCTTGTGGCCGGGATGCCCGATGCCCAGGCGCACGCGGCCATACGCCTCCCCGATATGGCCGTGGAGGGAGCGCAGGCCATTGTGGCCCGCATGACCGCCGCCGCGCTTCACCTTCAGCTTGCCGGGCGCGAGATCGAGCTCATCGTGAAAGACTATCACATCCTCGGGGGCGAGTTTGTAGAACCGCAGCGCCTCCCCCACCGACTGGCCGGAGCGGTTCATGAACGTCTCAGGCTTCAGGAGCATTACCTTTTCGCCGCCCAGCGTGCCCTCGCTCACGAGCCCCTGGAACTTGCTCCGCCACGGGCCAAAGCCGTGATCGGACGCGATGCGATCCACGGCCATGAAGCCGATATTGTGGCGGTTGCGTTCGTATTTGCCGCCCGGATTCCCGAGCCCGACGAAGAGTTGCATGGCCAGCGCCTCCTGCTTTGGCGTGGATGTAGCAGATCAGCGCGCAGAGGGCAGGGGGCATGGCGGCGGGCTCACGTTTCCGTTCGGGGTCTTTGCTGCGCTGCCGCGAATGGCTACCTTAGCGCTCAAACGGAGGACGATGGATGACCGACACACCGAACGACCGCCGACGCTTTCTTTCCCTGACCGCCGGGGCTGCCCTCGCGCTCGGCACGCCCGCGCTGGCCTCCGGCCTTGCCGCCACGCCCACCATGCGGGGCGGGGCCAACAATTACCGCCCCGGCGCACCCATCATGGAGCGGATCGGCGGCGGCGGCTTCACCATGGAAGGCCGCGTGCGCCGCGCCGGTGATGGCGCGCCTCTCCCGGGCCGCCGGATCCAGATGTGGGCCCACACCACCGAGGGCCACGAGCGCGATGTGCAAAGCCACGGCGCGACGCTCACCCGCGCCGACGGCACCTTTGTGATGGACATGCCCCAGATCGTCCCAGCCTTCGGGCAGGCCCATGGCCACCTTGCCTATGACGCCGATGAAGACGCAGCCTTCGGCGGCGGCGGGTTCCAGACGGTCTTTCTGCGCCCGCTCATGGCGTCGTCGTCAGATACGCGCCTCTTCGTGGATTTCGTGCTCGTCCCGGCGTGAAGCCAGCGCTCATCTGGGTGGGGCTCGTGGCGCTCTGCCTCGGGCCCATCGCCATCGCGGCGGGGAGCCCCTTTCTCCAGTACAGGGAGCCTGTCTACATCCTCGCGGGGTTTGCGGGGATCGCGGCGCTGGCGCTCATGCTCGTGCAACCGCTCCTTGCCGCGGGGTTCTTGCCGCTCTCTCCAGCGCGGGCGCGGAGGCTCCATATCTGGGGCGGGGCAGGGCTCGTCGTGGCGACACTCCTGCATGTGGGCGGGCTCTGGATCACCTCCCCCCCTGACGTCATCGATGCGCTCACCTTCACATCGCC
>JBCBME010000432.1:0-2442 GCA_039822945.1 Pseudomonadota bacterium | reverse complement strand
CGGGTGGCCGCTTTGACCTGTTGAGATGACAAACACCGAGGAATCCGGGTCGGCGAAGTCGTAGACCCCGCGGTAGCCCGCGCCGTGCACGTTGTTGAAGGGGGCCACGCCCGTGCCTGCCGTCAGGCCGCGTTGAAGCGTGCTGTCCCCGCCCGAGGTGGATTGCCGCACATTCACGATCCAACCAAGCCAGCCAGAGCGACCGAGGACCTGATGGTCGTGCCGGGCTTCGTGAGCATCGCCCCACCGCAGGGAACCGAGGCGGGCCGCACCATAGCTCTCTTCAATCCAGATGATGGCATCATCAAGGGCCGAGCGCGCTATGTCATTGCAGGTCTCCACAGGCGCGGATTGCACCACGTCGCACCACGCGCTGGCCCCCTCGATATCGCGGAAGACCCGCTCCAGAAAGACTGGCTCGACATGGGTGAACTCCGTGGCGAGCGGCCCCAGATCGTCGCGGATGAGCCGTTCTTGCAGGGCGCGCATCCAGGCTGCGTAGAGGAGCGGTTCTGGGAGGTGCTCGTTCATCTCGCCTGACCAATCGGCCAAGAGCTCCAGCGCTTGCTGGCGCTTGCGTTCAGGAGTGCCAGCGGGCGCTGCTTCACCCGTGAACCAGAGATCGCCCCCGATGAGTGGCAAAAGGGTGCGAGCCGCTTGGCTCACCGTGTCAAGCTGCGCCTCGATGAAGCTTTCGCGAGTATGCACCTGCCGCCCCTGCATCAGGCGCTCCCACCGCTGGATGCGCTGCGTGTCGCCCCACAGGAATGAGACATGCTCCGGGAAGGCACGATCGACGATCTTGTTGTTGGTGTTCCCGAGGATGCCCCCTTCGGCGCCGATGAATTCGGGGTTGCGCGCGTAGGGTAGAGCGCCTTGCCACTGGTTTTCACGCCGCCAGCCCGGGGTCGGAAGGCGCCCCTGCGATTGGTGGCCCTCATCGCGGAGCGGGATCGTCCCGATGGTCTTGAGCGCGATTTCCTCGCGGTCCGCCAGCGTGAGGTTCTGTGCCGGGGCGATGTAGTCTTCGCCCGCGTCGATGGCCGCGCGAACCGATTTTGTCTGCGTGATCGCGAGTGCTGCCGAAAAGCTCGTGTCGTTGTCCGCGAGCGCGGTCCATCCGAGGCTCATGACATGCCCGGGCGGGGTCACGGTGCCAAGGTCAAACATCGTGGGCTCCAGAACCGGGCCGTTCTGCGTCCATTGCAGCGTGATGGTGACGGGATCGCGCCCTGCCACCTCGATGATGCTCTGGCGCTCCTGAAAGGGGACCCAATCGCCGTCGGTCCCTTCGTAGAGCCTCGGATCATCGGGATTGAGCTTTTCGATGAAAAGGTCCTGATCGTCGACATAGGCTGTCGTGAGGCCCCAACCCAAGGCGGCGCTGCGCCCGAGAAGGAGTACCGGCAGCCCCGGGATCGTCGCCCCGATCTGGCCTCCGCTTTCGAGTTCGATCCGCGCGAGATACCAGATCGACGGTGCGGTGAAGCCCAGATGCGGATCGTTGGCGAGGAGCGTGCCACCTGAGGCGGACCGTTCTGGGGAAGCGGCCCAGGCATTGGAAGCACCTCCCAGCCCGCGGGGCTTGGCGGGTGAAAGCGGGCCGAGCGCCAAGCGCGTGGAGGGGGTGTTGGGACGCACGCCGGGTGCAAGCTCGGCAAAGTCGGGCAGGGCGGCTGTGCCTTCGCCCGGAAAGTCGGGCAGGAGGTCGAGGAGGCGTGCCTCAGGCAGTGCCAGCGAAATGCGGGCGCGGATCACCTCTTCCTCGAGATGCGAGGCCACCTGCAGCGCCATGAGCTTTTGAATGGCGAGGCTGTCCGCCGGCGTCCACGGCGCGATCGACGGGGTGAAGAAGAAGAACTCTGGCGCGCCGCGTCCAAGCGCCCCCTCATTGATCTCGGCGAGCCGGGCGTTGACACCTGCCGCATAGGCCCTCAGCGCGGCCTGCGCCTCCTCTGTCTGCACGGCCACGGACCGTGTCGCGAGGGAGTAGAGATCGAGCCTCCGCATGAGCGTGTCGACGGGGAGCGTGGCCTCACCAAAAAGCGCGGAAAGGCGCCCCTGAGCTGTGCGGCGCAGCATCGTCATTTGCCAAAGGCGATCCTGAGCATGGGCGTAGCCCAGACCAAAGAACGTGCCCGCGTCATCCGTGCCGAAGATATGCGGCACGTTGGCGGTATCCCGGGAAATCTCCACCGGGGCCGAAAGGCCGTCCACCAGCACGGTGCGGTCGTAGTCCGGCACCGAACGGGAAAAGACGTAGTAGCCCACGGCAATCAGCAGCATGCCCAGAATGAGTGCTGCAGAGGCAAGGCGCACAAGCCATCTGAATAGGGGCATGCAGGCTCCATACAGAGGGAGCAGGACCCGACATTGACGCCTCAGGTCCTGCCGTTACGTTCCGACGCGATAAACCACAACGACGAGAAGGATGAAACCATG
>JBCBME010000431.1:0-2444 GCA_039822945.1 Pseudomonadota bacterium | reverse complement strand
TCAGAAATCGGTGCTGATTGCCGACGCGCGCGAGCGGCGGGGGATCGTCCGAGAAGATGAGATCGACATAGGCGGCGAAAAAGCACATGACCGTGCGCCGCTTCGAGACCTGGGCCGAGGGGCGCGGAGATGTCGGCAGAAGCCTACAGTTTCGACGCCTATGTCGATCTCATCTTCTCGGACGATCCCCCGCCGCTCGCGCGCGTCGGCAATCAGCACCGATTTCTGAGCCGGAAGGGGGGCGGGCTCGGCGTGGACGAGATCTTGTGCCTGGAGCGGACGGATGTCCTCTCCGACTTCTTCAAGGGCTATTTCAGCGACTTCCGGATGCGCCACCGCAATGCTGCCCCGCTGGAGCCGTTTGATCTGACCGAGGATCGCGAGGCGCGGCTGAGGGCAGAGCGGGCAGAGGAATTCGCGCTTTTTGAGCGGGTGGCCGAGACCGGGCGCCTTACGCTGTGAGGCGGCGCAGGCGGATCACCAGCACGATCGCCATGAGCACGAGGCAGGCCACGCCGAGATAGGCGACGCGGAGCCCCGCAACCTCGCTCACCCCGCCCATGAAGACGGGCGCGATGAAGAACCCCGAAAAGCCCATGACGGCGGCTTTGGAAATCGCCTCCGTCCGGAAGCGCGGGCGCACGAGACGCCCGGCAAGTGCGATGCCCAGCGGCCCGATGACCGAGACACCGAGGCCGAACGTCCCGAAGCCGAGATAGGCCCAGGCCGGGCTCGGCGCCAAGGCGGCGATGACGGCACCGGAGGCCGACAAAAGCGAGGCCGCGATGATCACCTGATGATCAGCGAAGCGTTCGCTCACCGCCTGCCCGGAAAAGCGCCCCACGGCCATGGTGAGCCCGAGCATGAGAGGCCCGATGGCCCCGGCGAGGGGATCGCCGCCCAGCGTGCGCTCGATATGAAGGGCTGACCACGTCTCCACCGTGGCCTCTGACATGAAGGCCACGAGCACGATGGCGCCCGACATGAGCACGATGCGCCAGGGGAAGGTGGGCGGGAGCTCGCCCGCGACACTGTCGTCCTCTGCCGTCCCGATGGGGGCGTAGAGCCGCGTGGCGATGAGCAGGCAGAGCGTGGCCGTGAACAGGAGCGTCACCTCCGGCGGCTGCGCGGCATCGCGGAAAAACCCGGTATAGAGCGCGGCCACCGCGTAGGCGACGGAAAACATCCCATGGGCGGAGTTCATAAGAGGACGGGCATGCGAGGCCTCAAGCTCGCTCACGCGGGCATTCATCAGGATGTCGGAGAGGCCCGAAAAGAAGCCCACGCAGACCATGGAAGCCAGAAAGAGCGCAGGTGTGGAGGCGAAGGCGGGGAGAGCGATCGCGCAGGCAAAGCACGCCACCACGGCCTGCAGGCTGCGCGCGCTGAGCCAACGGTCAAGCACGGGCGCGGCCCACATCGCGGCCACGAGGCCCACGCCATTGGCCACGAGCAAAAGCCCAAATACCGCGTCCCCCACGCCAAGGCGCGCCTTGAGATCGGGCACGGAGGCCGCAAACGACCCCCAGAAGAGGCCGATCACCACAAAGGCGAGGCAAGGAACCCGGGCGATCCAGATGGCGGAGAGAACACGCATAGCGCCCGCTCTCACTCCAAAGCTTTCAAAGCAAGCCCCAAAGCAGGGCTCAAAGCCCGGCGGGCGCGGCTGAAATTGCCTCTTTTCAAACGCCCCGAAGCGTCCTACACGCAGCGCTCCACGCGGGCGTACACCCTTGGAGGACGCCTGCCTCAACATGATAGGAAATACCAATGGCTGGTGAGATCCCTGATCTTCACGCCACGGTACGGACGGGGACGGGCAAGGGGGCCGCCCGTCAAGCACGCCGCAACGGCGACGTACCTGGCATCGTATTCGGCGGCGACGTCGATCCGCTCCCCATCAACATCCCCTTCAACGTGCTTCTCAAGAAGCTGAAGGAAGGCCGCTTCAAGGCGACGCTCTTCAACATGAAGGTGGACGGCCACGACGACGTGCGCGTGATCTGCCGCGACGTGCAGCGCGATGTCGTCAAGGATCTGCCGACGCATGTCGACTTCATGCGCCTGCGCCGCACGACGAAGATCGCGCTCTACATCCCTGTGGAGTTCGAAAACGAGGGTGACGCGCCGGGCCTCAAGAAGGGCGGCTCGCTCATCGTTGTGCGCCCCGAGGTCGAGCTCGTTGTGACCGCCGGTGACATCCCCGAGAAGCTGACCGTGGACCTCACGGGCCTCGAGATCGGCGACACGATCAACATCTCGAACGTGACGCTGCCCGAGGGCGCCAAGCCCACCATCGACCGTGACTTCGTGATCGCCAATATTCAGGCCCCATCGGGTCTGGCGTCTGCCGATGACGACGCCGACGGCGGCGATGACACGGCTGAGGGTGAAGAGGCCCCGGCAGAAGACGCTGCAGAAGAATAGTTTCGACACAAGTTCAG
>JBCBME010000430.1:0-2451 GCA_039822945.1 Pseudomonadota bacterium | reverse complement strand
CGACCTTCTTGCCGCGCCCACGCGAGACAAGCTCTTGCCCGAGACTCGTCTCCAGCTTGGCAATCTGCGCGCTGATGGCGGATTGCACCGTGTTTTGCCGGGCGGCAACCTGCGTGAAGCTGAGCTCTTCGGCCAACATGGCGAAAGTGCGCAGCTCCTTGAGGTCATGAAAAATCTGCATGTGCGATTTCTAGCACCAGATCAGATCGTTTCCTAGATTTCACGTGCGCCGCTATGGCTGGGCCAAAGCGTCAGAGGTCAGCTGAAATGGAACACTCCGTCGGGTTTTACGTTGTTGCCGTCGTGGCGATCCTTCTGACGGGGGTCTCCAAAAGCGGTTTTGGGGGCGGGTTGGGCGTGATGGCGGTGCCGCTCATGTCGCTTTTCGTGACGCCGCAATTCGCGGCTGCGGTGATGATGCCGATCCTCCTTGCGATGGATCTGCTGATTGTCTGGCGGTACCGCGCCAGCTGGGACCGGCGCATCATTCTGGGTTTGTTGCCAGCGGCCCTCGTGGGGCTCATCCTAGGCAGCCTCTCGTTTCAATACATGGACGCCAACACGGTGAAGTTTCTCGTGGGGCTCCTCGCTGCGGTCTTTGTGGCGCAATTTCTGATGTCGCGGGGCGCGGGCCCGGAAGGGAGGGAGACGCCGCGACCGGTTGTCTTTGCGCTCGGCGCGCTTTCGGGCTTTTCCAGTTTCATCGCCCATGCCGGTGGCCCGCCAGTGAAGGGGTATCTGCTGCGCCAGCGGCTGAAGAAATCGTGGTTCGTGGGGACCAACACCGTCTTTTTCTTTACGCTGAACTTTCTGAAGACGCTGGCCTACGGCGCGTTTGGCACGCTTTCCGTGACGAGCCTGCAGATCAGCGCGGCGCTCTCGCCCGTGCTTTTGCTGGGGGTCGTGCTCGGCTTTCGGCTGCACGCGGTTGTGGATCAGGCGATCTTTGTGAGGGTCGTCTACGGGTTTCTGGCGCTGACGGCGGCAAAGCTTCTTTACGACAGCGGGGTCGCGTTCCTGGGGTGAGGCTTTGCCCACAAGGCAAGCGGCTGGAAAGTCCCATGGGGCGCGCAGGAGGCTGGGCATCTTTTGCGGCGCGTGATTAAGGTCTGCCGATCTTTCGGAGGCCTGAATGCTCATCTTTCTCGTTCTTGCACTTGGCCTTTTTGGCGTGGCGGCGGCCCTGGGCTGGCTCAGATATGCCTCCCCGAAATGGGTTTGGGTGGACATGATCTATTACCCGCTGGTGGCGTTGGGCGTCGTACTCTTTTTCTACGAGGCGCAGGGCGAGCGGGCGGCGTTTGTGCTGGGCAGCCTCGAGACGGTGCATACTGCGCTCATTGAGGGCGTGCTCGGAACGCTGGGGGCAACTGAGCTCTCGGAGGTGACAGAGGCCGCGCTCACCGAGAGCCGCGAGAACCTCGCCGAGGTGCAGGCGCGGCAGGCCCAGATTGCCACCGTGCAGGGGATCCGGTCGGTGGCGTGGCCGACCATCATCCTCCTCGCGCTCAGCATGAAATTCGGCAAGGGCGTGGCCGCCTACCGCAGGGGGAAGGCCCCGGCCGCCTAGGCCCCGTCAGTCGCGGGCGCTGTCGAGGATCAGCCGCAGCGTGCGCAGATGCTCGAGCGTGCGGGAAAGCTCCTCAGGGTCGATCTCGGGAAAAAGCGGAGCCATGTCGGTGCTGACGCGGGTGATGGCCTCGGCCCGGAAGCTGCGGCCAGCCTCGGTCAGCCAGATCGTTTTGGAGCGTTTGTCGGTGGCGTGGGGGCGCACCTCGATGAGGCCCCGTTTCTCAAGCCCCGCCAGCGTGTTCGTCATGGAGTTCTTGGGGACCTGAAAGGCGCGGGCGATCTGGAGCGGTGTGCGCCCCTCGCCCACGCGGCTTAGGTGATTGAGCACGCTGAAATGCGGCAGGACGAGCCCGTCCGGCAGCCGCGCCTCGAAAAAGGCGCGGCTGAGCTGGTTGATGATCCCAATCTCGTTGAAGAGGTCGAACATCGGGTTCGGCGTCAGTTTGGGCGTCGTGTCAGGCATTCACCACTTTTGCATCGAGGGGCCAGCGCGGGCTGGCGGGAACGTCGGGGCCATAGCCCAGGCGACACAACATTTGCACCGTTCCGCCCTCGGGCGCCAGACGGGCGTGGACCTCATCGTAAAGCGCGGCCATCTCCGGGTATTCCTGGAGCGCTTGGCTGAGCGGCTGAAAACCGAGCCCCTCGGCGGTGGCGGCCAGATTGACGCGCACCCAGTGGGCGCCGGTGGCGAGCTGATCCTCGCGGGTGTTGCCGGGCGTCGAGATCCAGACATAGCCCATGGCGGTGCGTGCGTTCTCGGTGACTGCTGCAAGCCCCTGCTGGAAGGACATGCTCGTGGTGTCCATGAGCTTTGCTTCGGTCATTTGACGCCCAAGCCGCGCGCTTTCTACCTAGACCCCGGGGTTAGGCCTTTCT
>JBCBME010000429.1:0-2464 GCA_039822945.1 Pseudomonadota bacterium | reverse complement strand
GGATAGTTTGGCCAATATCCACTGTGCCAGCATCAGGTTCTAGCTTGCCAGTGATAATATTCATCAGCGTGGACTTACCCGCACCGTTCACGCCCACCACGCCGATTTTCACGCCGGGCAGAAAGCTCAGGCGGATGTTTTCAAACGTCTTCTTGCCGCCGGGATAGGTCTTTGAGACGCCGTCCATGTGATAGACGTATTGATAGGCGGCCATGGCGGTTCTCCATTCAGGGGTCGAGAGCGAGTGACGCGGTTTTGCGGGTTGCGCGGCCAGACTTCAACTGGCTTCTGATCGCGGGCACCGACTGCAGGGTTGGGAAGGGCAGGGGAGAGACATGAGCGATATGAAAGCCATGATGGCGCGCCATGCGCGCGTTGGCCGTGTGGAGTGGATCGGGCTCAGGCCGGAGCGGCGCGCTGCGCTGCTGGAGGTCAGCGAGGCAACGGTCACAGACGCGGGGCTCGAGGGCGATCACGGCCGCGCAGGGAGGCGGGCCGTGACACTTATCCAGGCGGAGCATTTGCCCGTCATTGCAACACTATGTGGCCGTGAGGTTCTTCCCGAGATGCTCCGCCGAAACATCGTCGTTTCCGGCATCAACATCGCGGCCCTCCGCAAAGGTCAGGCGCGGATCGGGGGCGTGCTTTTGGAGATTTCCGGCCCTTGCCCACCCTGTTCTCGGATGGAAGAGGTGCTCGGCGCCGGTGGCTACAGCGCGGTGCGAGGCCATGGGGGCATGTATGCCAGAGTGCTCGAGCCGGGCCGCATCGCCCTCGGGGACAGCGTCACGCGAGGCTGACGGCTTGTGGACCCACGCTGGTCTGATTTAGCTGGCGCTATGACACGTCGTCCCATTGCGCGTGCCGGGCAATGCATCGGTCTGTTGGGCGGATCCTTCGATCCGGCCCATCGCGGCCATGTGCATATCACGCGGCACGCGATGCGCCGCTTTGGGCTCGATGCGGTATGGTGGCTTGTGACGCCCGGCAATCCGCTGAAGGAGCGGGGGCCTGCCGCGCTTGAGGCGCGCATGGCAGAGGCCTCGCGCATCATGGCCCACCCGCGTGTCACCGTCACGGATATCGAGGCAGACCTTGGCACGCGCTACACCGCGCAAACCCTGGATGCCCTGTTGGGCCTATATCCGGGCGTTCGGTTCACGTGGCTCATGGGGGCGGACAACCTCGCGCAATTTCACCGATGGCAGGATTGGCGTGCGATCATGGATGCGGTGCGTGTGGGTGTGATCGCGCGGCCCGGCGAGCGCACTGGCGCGCGGGTGTCTCCTGCAGCGCGGCTTTACCGCGGTGCGCGCCTCGGCGGGCGCTACTCCCAGCTTTTGGCGCGGGCGGAGGCCCCCGCATGGTGTTTTATCAACGTCCCCATGTCAGAGGCCTCATCGACGGCCATCCGCGCCAGCGGTGCCTGGGGCGCTGAGAAGCAGGCTCGCAAAACCAGACGCCACCAATAGTGCCATCCCGAAAAGCGCCAGCAGATCTGGCAGCGTGCCGAACACGGCCCAACCGAGCGCTGTTGCAGCCAGGATCTGGAAGTAGACGAAGGGTGCGAGCCGCGTCGAATGTGCGAGGCTGAAGGCCACGATCAGCAAGAGATTACCCCCCATCGACGCAAGCGACGACCCGGTGATGAGCACACTCGTCCAGACGTCAAGCGGTGGGATCGCAGAGAGCCCGAGCGGTGCGGTGAGAAGCGCGGCGATGGCAAGCTGAGAAAAGAGGAGCGTCAGCGGCGGCGCGGCATCCACGAGCCACTTCGACGCGGTCAGGAAGCTCCCGTAGAAGCATCCGGCCAGCACCGCGAAGAGGATCCCCACGCGCATGCCCGGCCCGGGCTGGACCACCATGACAACGCCGGCAAAGCCGATGAGAAGGAGCACGGTGCGTGCAAGGCTTGCGGGTTCTTTCAAAAGCCATGCCGACAGGGTGTAGGCCACGACGGGGCCGAGAAAGAAGGCCCCGAAGACGTTGGCAATGGGCTCGGTCGAGAGCGCCGTCAGGATCGAGGAAATGGCGCACCCAATGAGCGCGGCCCGCAGCCAGAGCCGCCAGTCGAGCAACGCGCGAAAAGCACCATTCGGCAGAAACGGGATCAGAACGAACGCGGCGATCAAAAAACGGGTGAAGGCCACGAAAAAAGGTTCAACGCCTTCCTCGATGGCCAGCTTGCCAAACGTGTCCCCCAAGGGGATCAGCGCCATTCCAAGGAGCATGATGAGAACAGCGCGTGCCACGTCGCCCCGCTAACAGCTTTGTCAGGTGCCGAAAAGATCACCAAATTGTTGTGGCCTGCCTCAGACTCGTTGCTAAAGTCCCGCCCATGGACCGCACCATCACGAGACGCGCCGCACTCGGCGGCTTGCTCAGTGGGCTTGCCGCACCGGCGCTCGCGACAGCGCCGCTGAGTTCGCTCCGGCCACGCCCGCGTCCGGGCTCGCTGCCTGCG
>JBCBME010000428.1:0-2464 GCA_039822945.1 Pseudomonadota bacterium | reverse complement strand
CCGACAGGAAGAGCGCGGCAAAGGAGACGAAGAGACTCATGCGCCAGTCATGCGCCTGCCCGGCGGGCGCTGCAATGCGCCTTGGGCGCTAGAGGCGGTCGAGGCGCGTGAGGATGTCGATGCGGATGTCGGGGCCCACGAATTGCGCGAACCCGTCCGCACCGAAATCGCGCCGGTCGACCGTGCCGCGCATGAGCACCGAGAGGCGCGAGAGGTCGTTTTCCGTGCTGCCGCGCTGGCGGAAGACCTGCGCCTCAAGCGTCACGGGCCGGGTGACGCCCTTGATGGTCACGAGCCCCTCGATCTGCCCGTCATTGATGGTGCCGGAGATGCGCGTGGCCTCGAAGGTGATCTCCGGGAAGGCGCCCGCATCAAGGACGGAGGGCCCGAGCATGGCGTCGGTGGCAAAGGCCTCCTCCGTGATGGCGCGGGTGGTGTCGAGCGTCACCGTCGCCGTGCTCTGCGAGAGTGTCGCGAGGTCGAGGCGGATGGTGGCTGCGCTCACCGGCATGTTGCCCTTGATCTCGTCCCCGCCCACATCGAAGGCAAAGCCCACGAGCGAGTTTTCTGTGTCGAGGCGGTAGGCCACCGGCTCTCCAAAAGCCGTGACCGGGAAGAGAAGCAGGAAGAGAAGCCAGCGCATGGCAATCGATATAGCGCAGTGCGCGGCGCGGCGAGGTGGCAATGCCGTGAAGAGCCCGTGAGGTCTAGCGCAGGTGGGGATCCTCACCCTGCCAGAGGCTCGCGCGGTCATGCCCGTTGGGGTCGGGGTGCCCCAGCGCGTTGAGCGCATAGACATCGCAGGCCAGCGAGGCCGCCGCCTCAAACCACTTGGCGTAGTGGGAGATCTCGTCGTCACGAAAGCTCACGCGCAGGTCGGTGGCGATATGGGTGAGCACAAACACCCAGACGAGGAGCGGCACCTCCGGGGCGCGCGAAATGGCGCGTTCCGTGGCAGATTGCGGCGTCAGGAGGGAGCCGAAAACATGCTCCAGAAGCTCCTCCTTGAGTCGCTCTTGTGTCGTGTCGTCTACGATTTACCCCACATCCGCCCGGCGCAATGTGCGTGATCCCGTGCGGCCCCAACCAATGGCGAAAGTACTGCCGCCACGCCGCACGGGTGTTGAGATTCGCGTTCAAAGTCAAAGGAAAGCCCACATCGCGGTGCGATCATGGTCCGGATGGGTGGTTTCGAGCCCGCTCTTTAGGCGGGTCTTTTGCGCGCTCGCCTCAGGCGGTAGCGCCGTTTGCTGAGGCTGTGAGGGCCGGGGCAAGACGGCGCTCTTTGTCCACTGACCAGCGTTTGGGGGGCACGGCGCGGGCGCGCAGCCGCTCGAGATGCCAGTGCCCGCCTTCGGCAACCGGATCGAGGCGCCAGCGCGTCTCCACCCCCAGCGCGCCGCCAGCGCCGGGCGTCAGGAGCAGCCCGAGGGGCGCATTGGCGCGGGTGGCCCCCGTCTCGGCGGCCAGATGCAGGCGGCGGATGGGGGTGAGCGCGGGCGGCCCCGGCAGATCCCCCACGAGGAGCGGCACGGCGCCCGTGCGCAGCACCTCCTCACAGCACCAGAGCAGATCATTGGCGCGCTCAGGCTCCACGAAGGTCAGCCGCCCGGGATTGATGAAATCTGCAACGCCCTCGGCATGGAGGCGGTCCACGTTCCACTTGGGCGAGACCCAGAAGACAGGCCCCTCCATCGCCGCGGCCACCATGAGCGCCAGCGTGCGCCGCGCCGCCCCGCAAAGCTCATGGACGCGCGCCGTCTCCAGCGCCAGATCCCCCAGAAAGGGCGGCGCAAGGCCCCCGGGCTTTTCCGAGCGGGGCCTGTCACGGGTCAGAAGATGGGCGGCAGCAGCATTCATGTTCATGTAATGTTCTAATTGCATGGCCGCCTTGGTCAAGCCCTTCGTGGCGCGATAAAAAGGCCCATGTCGACGCGGCCACCCTTGGAGGCTTGGGGCCTGACGGGCCCGCTCGTGCCTCTCTCCGGGGGGCACAGGAACACTGTCTTGCGCACGTCCGGGCCCGGCGCCCATGTTCTCAAAAGCACCACGCGCACGGAGGCCGCGCTGCGCTGGCTTCAGCCGGTGCAGGAGGCCGCGCGGGCCGCGGGCTTTGTGGTGCCCGCCTTGCGCGAGGCCGCGGATGGTAGGCTTTCTGTCGAGGGGTGGACCTGTGAGGCCTTTATTGAGGGGACGCGTCCCGCCGCGCCCGCGCGCCCTGCCATGGTAGCCGATTTTCACGCCCGCACGGCGAAGATCCTGCAGCGGCCGGGCTTTGCCGCGGTTACGGAGCTCATCTCTTCAGACGCCGGGGGTGATGTGGATCTGGGGGCGATACCTGCCCCGATTGTGGCGGCGTGCCGCGCGGCCTGGCGGGCCGTGGCTGGTGCGGAGGAGGCCGCGATCCACCGGGATCTGACGCAGGCCAACATGAGCGCGAGACGCCCGTCGGCTCCCTCGATCA
>JBCBME010000427.1:0-2466 GCA_039822945.1 Pseudomonadota bacterium | reverse complement strand
GATAACACGCCAGCGAGGATCATGCCGACGAGGGCCGCGCCATCCTTACCACCTGAGAGCTTGGTGGACGCCTCCGGGCTCAGCCCGTGGACATGGCCCGCAAAGGGCTCAAAGACGAGTTCGCTCAGGTAAAAGGCGAGAATGGACAGAAAGACAAACCCGGTGAAGCGGCGCGCGGCCGCGTCAGCCCATGTCGCGCGGAGCGCGGGCCCAAGATCCGTGTGTTCGGCCGCAGGTGCGGGGCCGAGCCGCCGCTCGACGCCCCATGTTGCAAAGACGCAGAGGAGGACTGCGATAACACCTACGCAGCTCACCACGACCACGAGCCGCGGCGCCGAATAGGGCTCAAGCGCGATGCCAGTGCCGATGGAGGCCACGATCGCGCCCGCGATGAGAAAGAGCCAGGCGACCGTGGCCGCAGCCCCCTTGCCCTTCGTGGTGGTGACCGAGGCAAGAAGGGCGAGGAAGGATGTCCCCGCCGCGCCGATCCCAAGGCCGAGGGCAATGTAAGCGGCGATCCACATGGCGAATGCGAGTGTCTGGGAAGACATCGCCACGTGGATCGCCCAAGCAGCGGCAATGATGGCCAGGGCCGTCAATGCAATGCCGCCGATGATAAAGGGTGTGCGCCCGCCCTTTGCATCAGAGCGGTGGCCCCAGATGGGCCGCGTCAGCTGCACGCCGTAATGGAGTGCCACGAGCAGGCCAGGCAAAAGGGCTGGGAGCGCGAGTTCCACCGTCATGAGCCGGTTGAAGAGGTTCACGGGCAGCGCCGCGAGCCCGCCGATGGCCATGTTGACGAGGCAAAGCCGCGCGATGGTGAGCCAGGAGACCGTCATGCGAGGCTCCTCAACGCGACGGCCGCGATCATCATGCCGCTGACATAGGCGCCGACGCCCGGGCCATTGTACCAGGGGGCCTTGCCCTTCGGATCGCGCAGCATCACGGCCATGGCCCAAACCTGGATCAGGAGCAGGATGGCGATGGCCGCTGCGTGGATCGGCGCGCCCCAAGCCCATAAGAGGGCAATGACGGCAATCTGCGCGCCCGCCATGATGGCGCAGGCGACACGGGCCGCACGCTCGGGCCCCAGTGTGACCGGCAGGGAGCGCAGCCCCATCTGACGGTCCCCTTCCAGTGCCTTGAAGTCGTTGAGGGTCATGATGCCGTGAGCGCCGAGGCCGTAGAGCACGGCGATGGCGATGATCTCCCAGTCCGGCAGTCCGGCGACCATGACGGCGGCGCCGGTGAACCAGGGCAGGCTCTCATAGGCCAGACCTACAAGGCCCGGCCCCCACCAGCCGGAGCGTTTGGCGCGGACGGGTTCCGCGCTGTAAGCCCAGGCCGCCATGACCGCGAGCACCGTCGCGCCAAAGCCCCACGGCCCAAGCTGCCAGCCTACAGCAAGCGAGAGCGCCGACATCGCGAGCGCGATCCAGAGACCCCACCGCCCCGGAATACGGCCCGAGGGGATCGGGCGGTCAGGCTCATTGATGGCATCGACATGACGGTCGCACCAATCGTTCGCCGCCTGGCTCATCCCGCAAGTTATTGGCCCGGCCAGAATAATTCCGAGGAGCGCCAGCGCCCACGCGTCAGCGAGGGCTGCGCCCGAGGCTACGATCCCGCACAGATAGGCCCACATGGGCGGAAACCACGTGATCGGCTTGATGAGCTCCAGCGCCGCGCTGGGCGCGGGGAATCGCTTGCTCTGTAAGCTCGGAGATACGGACATACTGTAAACTATACTGGACACACTTCATTGGACAAGCCAAACCTACAGGCTGCGTCGCTCAGCCTCAGCGGGTGTGTCAGGGGGGTTTACGCGTCCTTGGAGAGGAGCCCGTACTTGCGGAGCTTCACGTAAAGCGACTGCCGCGAGAGGCCGAGCATCTCGGCGGCGGCAACGCGGTTGTTGCGCGTCAGCTCCACGGCGGTCTCGATGCACATCTTCTCAACGACATCTGTGGTCTCGCTCACGATGTCCTTGAGGGAGGCCGATCCCACCAGCTCCATGATGGAGCGCATGGCGTCGTCGTTCACGGCAACGCCGGGCTTCCGGACGGCCTCCACGCGGGAGGCATCGCGGATCACAAAGGCATAGGCCGGGTGCGCCCGATCGTTGAGGTAGGTGACAGAGATCTCCACGCTGAGCGCCGCGCCGTATTCACCGGCGAGCTTCGTGGCATACATGCGCATCTGCCCGGCGCGGGCCGCGTTCTCGAGCAGCACCTTCAGGTCGACCGTGCCGCGCGAGAGGTAGTCGCCCAGTGAGCGGCCTTTCACGTTGGTGAGGTGCGTTGCATCGGCGAGGCCAAGAAAGCTCTCATTCGCGGATCGGATCAAACCATCGCGATCGGTAAAGACGATGGCGTCCACGCCCTCCTGGAAGAGACCCGAAAGGTTCTCCGTGAGATCATCGCTCATGGCCTCGGTCGCATCAGCCAGTTCGATCCGGCACAAAAG
>JBCBME010000426.1:0-2468 GCA_039822945.1 Pseudomonadota bacterium | reverse complement strand
CGAAGAAGCGCTGCGCAAAAGCCGCGCCATCAAGAAGGACACGCCGGTAAAGCGCGTCGTCTTCAACGCCATCACCGAGCGCGCCGTCACCGAGGCCATGAAGAGCCCGCGCGACGTCGACATGGAGCTGGTGGAGGCCTATCTGGCGCGCCGCGCGCTCGACTACCTCGTGGGCTTCAAGCTGAGCCCTGTGCTGTGGCGGCGTCTGCCGGGCGCGAAATCTGCGGGTCGGGTGCAATCGGTCTGCCTGCGCCTCATCGTTGAGCGCGAGATGGAGATCGAGGCCTTCAAGCCCATCGAATACTGGGGCGTGCGGGCGATGCTCGAAACCCCGCGCGGCCAGTCCTACGAGGCCCGCCTCGTGACGCTCGCGGGCAAAAAGCTCGAACGCTACGACATCGAGAACCGCGCCGCCGCGGAGCTTGCGGTGCAGGCGGTCACCTCCCGCGCGCTCACGGTCACGCAGGTGGAGGCCAAGCCCGCCTCCCGGAACCCGGCCCCACCTTTCATGACGTCGACGCTCCAGCAGGAGGCCAGCCGCAAGTTCGGCTATGGCGCGCGGCAGACCATGAACCTCGCCCAGCGCCTCTACGAGGCGGGCTACATCACCTACATGCGGACCGACGGGATCGACATGGCGCCCGAGGCCGTGGACGACGCGCGCGGCGCCATCAAGGATCGATACGGCGAGGCCTACGTTCCCGCCAAGCCGCGCACCTACAAGAACAAGGCCAAGAACGCGCAAGAGGCCCACGAATGCGTGCGCCCCACCGAAATGGGCCGCGCGCCTGCTGAACTGCGCGTGACCGACGAGGATCAGCGCAAGCTCTACGATCTCATCTGGAAGCGGACGCTCGCCTCCCAGATGGAAGGCGCGCGCATGGAGCGCACGACCGTCACGGTGGGCTCGGACGACGGCCAGGTGGAGCTGCGCGCCACGGGCCAGGTCGTGCTCTTTGACGGGTTTCTGCGCGTCTATGAGGAAGGGCGCGACGACGTCGAGGATGAAGAAGACAAGCGCCTGCCCCAGATCATGGAAGGCGATCCCGCGCCCATCAAGGGCTCTTACGCGGAGGCCTTTGCCAAGGCCGACAAGGACGATGACAGCCTCGTCGACGACAGCGGCACAGGCGGCATGAGCCTCGCCAAATCGGCGGTAATGAGCGGGGATGAGGGCGTGATTGCGCTCCAATCCTTCACGCAGCCGCCGCCGCGCTACACCGAGGCCACGCTCGTCAAACGCATGGAGGAGCTCGGGATCGGGCGCCCCTCCACATATGCCTCCATCGTCACGACGATCCAGGATCGCGAATACGTCCGCAAAGACAAAGGCCGCCTCTTCCCCGAAGACAAAGGCCGGCTGGTGACGGCGTTTCTCACCAACTTCTTCCGCCGCTACGTGGACTACGACTTCACCGGCTCGCTCGAGGAAGAGCTCGATGATGTCTCCGCAGGCTCGCGGGAATGGAAGGACGTGCTGAGCCGGTTCTGGGCCGATTTCTCTGCCGCGATCGGCGAGGCGATGGACCAGTCGATCACCGAGGTGCTGGAGAAGATCAACGAAGAGCTTGCGCCCCATATCTTCCCGCCGCTGCCGGGCGGGGGCGACCCACGGCTTTGCCCCAATTGCGGCACCGGGCGGCTGTCGATGCGCACGGCGCGCTCGGGCGGGGCCTTTATCGGCTGCTCGAACTATCCCGAATGCCGCTACACGCGCCCCTTCGGCCCGCCGCTCTCGGACGAAGAGGCGAAGTCGGTCATCCCGCCCGAGGGCAAGCTTCTGGGCACCGATGCGGGCGACGAGATCCGCGTCTTCAAGGGCCGCTTTGGGCCCTACGTTCAGCGGGGCGAGCAGCAGGGCGACGAGAAACCACCGCGTCAGGGCGTGCCCAAGGGCTGGAGCCCGGAGAGCCTGACGATGGAGGAGGCGCTGAAGCTTTTGAGCCTGCCGCGCCTCATCGGCCCCCATCCCGAGGACGGCGTACCGATCTGGGCCAATATCGGCCGCTACGGCCCCTACCTGAAATATGCAGAGTCGATCAGCGACCGGGGCGGCGTGAACGCCAATCTCGAGTCGATCGAGGAGGTCTGGGAGATCGGCATGAACCGCGCGGTGGAGGTGATCGCCTCCAAGCCCAAGCGCGGCCAGCGCGGTCAGGCCGCCACCCCGGTGCGCGAGCTGGGCGAGCACCCCGAGGCGGGCGGGCCGGTCAATGTCTTTAAGGGCAAGTACGGGCCTTACGTGAAGTGGGACAAGATCAACGCGACCTTGCCCGACAGTGTCACCCCGGACGATGTGACGCTGGCGCAAGCGGTGGATCTGATTGCGGAACGGGCGGCGAAGACGGGCAAGAAGGTGGCCAAGAAACGGGCACCCGCCAAAAAGCCTGCCGCGCCAAAAGCGCCGGAGCCCGTTGGTCTGATGCAGCCTGCTGCATCGAAGACGGAGTCCGCACCGGTCGCGAAAG
>JBCBME010000425.1:0-2469 GCA_039822945.1 Pseudomonadota bacterium | reverse complement strand
GGCGCGTCTTTTCTGACATTTGCGTGGCGTCTGACTGACATGGCCCTGTTGCAGGAGATGGCGCTCCTTGCCGTGTTTCTCGGGGTGAGCTCCATCGCCACGGCAGTCGCCTTTCAAAGCGGGCCCTCAAGCGTCGTGGGACCGCTTGACTTCACCTATATCGGGTTTGCGGTGCTTTGGGGCTGGCTCCTTTACGGCGAAGTGCCCGGCGCGCTGGCCACGGGCGGGATCGGCCTCATCGTGCTGGGCGGGATTGTCGCCATCCGGGCCCGCTGACGTCGCAGCGGGGACGCGCTATACATGAGCGACTCCGTCAGGAAAGGCCCGCCCATGTACATCGCCATGAACCGTTTCCGCGTGACCGAAGGCAACGAGGAGGAGTTTGAGCAGGTCTGGCTCAACCGCGACAGCTTTCTCAACAGGGAGCCGGGCTTTGTGGAGTTTCAGATGCTCAAGGGCCCTGCGCGGGACGGCATCACGCTTTATGCCTCCCACACCGTTTGGGAGGATGAGGAGGCGTTTCTGAATTGGACACGCTCCCAGAGCTTTCGCGACGCCCATAAGGGCGCGGGCTCTCGCAAGGCGCTCTATGACGGGCATCCGCAGTTTGAGGGCTTTACCGCGATCCAGGAAATCAAGCCCTGATTAGCCCCTGATCACCCCCCCTGATTACCCCCGGAGTGCGGCCTCCGCGGCCTCGCGCACGCGGTCGGCGGCGCGTTCGATCATGGAGATGAAGACCTCCCGCTCCTCGCCCTCAAAGGCGGAGAGGAGGAGCTCCATGTTCACAAGGTCCTGTCGGTGGATGGCGGCATAGAGCGCCTCCCCCTCCTCGGTGAGAGAGAGTGCGACCGCGCGGCCATCCTCGGGATGCGGCGCGCGGCGCACCCAGCCCTGGGCCACGAGCCGCTTGATGACGCTGGAGGCCGTGGTAGGCGCAAGGCCAAGATGGGTCTGGAGGTCACTGGCGCGCGACATGGGCGCCCCCGCGAGCATTCCGATGGCTTTGAAGACATGCGGCGAATAGGGGATGCGCCCCTCCGCCGAGGGAAAGACCCGCTCGTTGATCAGAAAGATGCGCAGAAGGTCACCCACCGCGCGGCGCAAGCGTTCGTTTTCATCCGTCTGATCCGTCATGGCGCCATCTTTCAGGCCGCAAAGCGCGGGGCAAGGCTTGGATACTGCGACCCTCGCACTATTTAATGCGAAGATCGCAGTAAAGGAGCCCCCATGCGTACTCTCATTGCCGCCGCCGCCCTCGCCTTTGCCACGCCCGCCTTGGCCTCTGACTATTCGGACCCGCCCGAGCTGCGCGGGGAGCGCGGCTATCTCACCAATGTGGAGGTGGCCACGTTCAATGGCCCCGTGGAGGCGGTAATCGCGGCCCTTCAGACGCCCGAAACCGGCGTCCTTGCCCATGTTGTGCGCACGGATCGGATCCCCGCGATCGAGGCGCTCGAGCCCATCGAGGGCGCCTTTCCCGAGGACGGCGCGGTCCGGCGCCTCATCTTTGCCGATGGCAGCGAGGTGGTGGAACGGGTGCTGGAGAACTCTGAGACGCGCTTTGCCTATCAGGTGTGGGATTTCACCTCGTCCTCGGCGCGCGCCCTCGATCACATCCGGGGCGAGTTTCTCTATGAGGCTGTGAGCGCCACCGAGACCCGCGTGACCTGGACCTACGCCATCGCGCCGCGCGCGTTCTTCGTGCGCCCCTTCGTGCGAAGCTACCTCGAAAACGACTTTGCCCCCTTCATGGAGAGCGGTCTGCAGGGGGCGGCGGAGGCCTTTAACGCCGAGCGCGGCAGCTAGCGCTACCAGCCCCAATTTCGGGTGTGGCCCACCCCTTTCGCACCTGCGGCGAATTGACTCTCGCGCCGCGCAGGCGCTAGCTGCGGCCACACCTGAGAGGGGACATCCATGAAGAAAATCTACGCATCCGCGGCAGAGGCGCTCGATGGCCTTTTGCACGACGGCATGTTCATCGCCTCGGGCGGCTTCGGCCTCTGCGGCATCCCGGAGCTCTTGCTGCAGGCCATCAAGGAGGCCGGCACCAAGGATCTGACATTTGCCTCCAACAATGCGGGCGTCGATGATTTCGGGATCGGGATCCTGCTGCAGACGCGGCAGGTGAAAAAGATGATCTCCTCCTACGTGGGCGAGAACGCGATCTTCATGGAACAGTATCTGTCGGGCGAGCTTGAGCTCGAGTTCAACCCGCAGGGCACGCTGGCCGAGCGGATGCGGGCGGCGGGCTGCGGCATCCCTGGCTTCTTCACCAAGACCGGCGTCGGCACGGTGATTGCCGAGGGCAAGGAGCACAAGGATTTCGACGGCGAGACCTACATCCTAGAGCGCGGCATCGTAGCCGACCTTGCGATCGTCAAAGCCTGGAAGGCTGACCAGCTCGGCAACCTCGTGTTCCGCAAGACGGCCCGCAATTTCAATCCGCCTGCTGCAATGAGCGGCAAG
>JBCBME010000424.1:0-2475 GCA_039822945.1 Pseudomonadota bacterium | reverse complement strand
GGGCATCGGCAATCGCCGATATCAGACCATTTGCGCCTTCGATGGCCATGTAGCGATCGGTCGGCAGGTCAGCCGACCGGTACGTGAAATCCGTGATGAGCCCGAGCGCCCGGACCGCCTTGATTAGGTCCTCGCCCTCCTCGTCGCGGCCCACGGCTGCGAGAAGCGCGGTCGACAGGCCGAACCCATGCAACGTCATCGCGATGTTGAGCGCCACACCGCCCGGCAGCCGCGTGATGCGGCCCGGCACGTCCGAGCCCACGCGCATCGATGAGGCCGAGCGCCCGATAATGTCCCAAAGGACAGCACCAATGCAGAGAGTGTCCGGCCGCGTCATGACATGCTTCTGAGCGCTCGACGGCGCGGCTGCAAGAGCACGTGTTCAGCTATCGTGATCTACCGGGATCAGTCCGAGCCCGCGCAGGTAAATTCCGATGCCTGTCTCGAGCAGGTCCTCAGGGGGAAAGGGGCTCTTCGTCCCCGGATTTCCCCGGGCAAAGAGCTCCACAACACCGTGTGACATCGCCCAGATGTGGGCCGAGAACATCTGCGGCGGCGGACGCTTTTCTGGCGGGATATGCTGTGAGAGCTCCGTGGCGGCCTTTTCCAGCACCCCGAGCGCGCGTGTGGCGACATCGTTGAGCTCTGGCGTACGCTGGATCGAGATACCGCTTTCAAACATCGCGACGTAGTGGCCGGGAAAGCGCCGCGCAAAGGCCAGATAGGCGCGCCCTACCGTCTCAAAGGAGGCCATCGCCGAGGGCTGCCCCTTATTGTAGGCGTGCTCCATCAGGTCGGCGAAGATCCCAAAGCCCTGATAGGCGGCCTCCGCAATGAGATCGTCGCGCCCCTCGAAATGGCGATAAACGGCAGCGGGCGTCACGCCAGCATCCTTGGCGGCCTCGGACAGCGTGAAGCCCGTCGGCCCCTTGTCCTCGATCAGCCGCAGGGCGGATTCCACCAGCGCCTGGCGAAGGTTCCCGTGATGGTAGCCGCGCTTAGGCATCCCAGAGATCGATGCCGCCGGCGATCTGAGGATCAACAGCGCCCAGAGCCTTGTCCGAGCGCCCGTCATAGTCGAATTGGCTCAGGACACTTCGAATGGCATTGAGCCGCGCGCGGCGTTTGTCGTCCGAGCGGATCACTGTCCAGGGGCAGGGCGCATCTGTGCGCGCCAGCGTCTCGCGGATGGCGTCGGTATACGCGTCCCAGCGATTGAGCCCCTCGACATCGATCCAGCTGAGCTTCCACTGCTTGAGCGGATCGGCCTCACGATCCAGAAACCGCTTGAGCTGCGTGGCGCGGCCAACATTGAGCCAGAGCTTTGTCAGGTGCACGCCATCGTCCTTGAGAAGTTGCTCGAAAGGGCCCACTTGCCCGAACCACGCCTCACGTTGCTCGGGTGTGCAGAACTCAAAGACATGCTCCACCACGCCGCGATTGTACCAGGAGCGATCGAAGAAAACGATCTCCCCCTCTGCTGGCAGGTGCGCGATGTAGCGTTGAAAGTACCAAGACGCCGCCTCGCGATCCGTGGGCTTGGAAAGCGCCACGACACGGGCGGAGCGAGGATTAAGGTTTTCTCGGAAGCGCTTGATCGTGCCGCCTTTTCCGGCCGCGTCGCGGCCCTCGAACACGATCGCAACCCGCTTGCCCGTATCCTTGACCCAAGCCAGGAACTTGACGAGCTCGATCTGCAGCGCCCCGTAGGCGTCCTCATAGTCGTCGCGATCGAGGCGTTCTTCGTAAGGAAAATCGGGGTTGAGGGTCTCGCCCTTTTCATAGCCCTCAATGAGCGCGCGCACGTCAGCTGGTGCGGCGTCCTCGAAAAATCGTGTGATCCCAGCGTCAAAGGGCTTGGACATGGGGCTCTCCTCGGCGTCGATGCCGTTTGGCGAATATGGCTATGCGGGGGCTTCAGCGCAATCCGGCGCGAGACGCTGCCCGGTCGATCGCGGCGATCACGTCACGCGGGGCGGAGTGTTGGGGCATGTGGCCGATCCCTTCGAGCACAGTCAGAACAGCACCGGGGATCTGGCCGGACAGTGGGATCGAGTGGACGGGCAGGGGGACGATGTCGTCGGCGTCCCCGTGCACGATCTCCGTGGGGACGGTGATTCCGCTATAGTCGGGCACCATGTCGATGATGAAGGGTTTGAGCCCGTGCACCTGGCGCCCATTGGCGCGAAGGGTGGCACGCCGGGCGGAGATGCGCGGCCCAATATAGTCGGAGTAGCCCTCCGGCGGATCCTGCGGGCGGAAGATGCCGTTGACAGTGCCGGAGATGTAGCCGTCGCTTGCAAAAGCCGTGGCTGCGGGCACAAAGAGGGCACCACCGAGTGGCGAGGCCGTCACGTTGTAAAACCAGCCGAGGCCGCCTTCCCATTCATTGGCCACGCCGCCCACCATCACGAGGCCCGCGATATTGTCTGGCCGTTCCAGCGCCCAGGCGAGGGCCACAGCGCCGCCGAAGGA
>JBCBME010000423.1:0-2481 GCA_039822945.1 Pseudomonadota bacterium | reverse complement strand
GCCACGCTCGATCCGACGATGCGGGCCGTGCAACTCCCCGATGAGACGGACGTAATTCTCTCCGACACGGTGGGGTTCATTTCCGATCTGCCGACCGAGCTTGTGGCCGCGTTTCGAGCCACGCTTGAGGAGGTGACGGCCGCTGATCTTGTGCTTCATGTCCGCGATATCTCGCACCCGGAGACTGAAGAACAGGCCGAGGATGTTGAAGACATCCTGAGCGGGCTCGGGATCGATCCTGACGTGCCGCGCTTTGAGGTCTGGAACAAGATCGATGGCCTTGGCCCGGAGGAGCTTGAGATCCGCCGCAATCTTGCTGCGCGAGCGGACAACATCTTCCTCACCTCAGCGCTCACAGGGGCAGGGATGGGGCCACTCCTTGCTGCGATCTCGGCCAGTATCACGCCACCCAAGGCCGTTGAAACGCTGGCTCTCTCGCATGCCGATGGCCGCAAGCGCGCGTGGCTCTACGACCAAGGGGTTGTGACCGAAGAAGTGGTCACAGAGGCGGGGCCGGAGCTCCACGTGGAGTGGACCGCGACACAGGCAGCGCGCTACGGTAAACTTTGAGAGACAGGGCGAGGGGCCAGCCCCTCGCGCTCCCCGGAGTATTTGGGGAAAGATGAAGGGGCAGGCACGCTCCGTGAGAAAGACAAAGCCATGCTGGAAGACAAGCGCGCCGATCTCGTTGCTGAAAAGCAGAAGACCCTGCTCCGACGCCTCGTGGTGGAGCTCAGCAGGGAAAGTGGCGACATTTACTATTTGCCGACAGCGCAGATCGCGCGTGTCATCATGAGCTATGTTGCTGATGACGCGGGCCTCAACGCGGATGAGAAGGCGCTTTTGGCCGGTTTAAGCCAACGCGATATCGAGGTTCTGCTCAGTCTCCACTAGCGCGGGACGAGCATCGTCTGTCCGATCGAAGCCGCGCGCGCGAGGTCGGGATCGAGCGACATGGGCACGTATTCGCCGCGCCGCCAAAGCTCTCCCAGATCATCGTAATGCCGGGACAAGGGATGGCCCGATTGCCCGGTCGACAGAATAAAGACCGACGAATCCGGGTCCGAGAAATCGTAGACGCCGCGATAGCCTGCGCCATGCACATTGCGGAAGGGCTGCGGGCCCGTGCCCTTGGTCAGCCCCCGCAAAAGCGTGTGATCGCCCCCGCTGGTCGATTGGCGGATGTTCACGATCCAGTTCAACAGCGGGACCTGACCCAGCACGGGGTGGTCGTGCGTCGCCAGATGGGCGTCACCCCAACGCAGGGAGCCCAGCGTTTGCGCGCCATAGGTGTCCGACACCCAGATTAGGGCGTCATCCAACGCGATCCGGGCGAGGTCGGAACAGCTTTCGATCGCGGCGGACTGCACCACGTCGCACCACGCGGATGCTCCGTCGACGTCGCGGAACACACGTTCGATGAAAAGCGGCTCCACATGGATAAATGCGTCCGACAGCGGACCCAGATCGTCGCGGATCAACCGCTCCTGCAAGGCGCGCATCCACGCGGCGTAGAGAAGCGGTTCGGGCAGATGTTCGTTCATCTCGCCGTTCCATTCCGCCAGCAGCCTCAGCGCCTCCTGACGGCGCGCCTCGGGCGTGCCAGACGCTGCGGCCTCGCCCGTGAACCACAGGTCTGCCCCCACAAGGGGCAAAAGGTTGCGCGCCGCCGGGCTGACCGTGTCCAGCTGCGCCTCGATAAAGCTTTCGCGCGTGTGGACGTTGCGGCCCTGCATCAGGCGCTGCCAGCGTTGGACGCGCTGGCTGTCGCCATAGAGGTAGCTCACATGGTTGGGAAACGGACGCTCGACGATCTTGTTGTTGGTATTGCCCACGATCTCGCCATCGCGGTCAGACAGGAGTTCGGGGTTCGACGTATAGGGCAGGGTGCCTTGCCAGCGGTTCTGTGCAATCCACCCCGGCGTGGGGATGCGGCCAAGGCTTTGATGTCCCGGATCGCGCGCGGGCAGCGCGCCAATGGTTTTGAGCGCGACGGTCTGCGCATCGGCCAGCGTCAGGTTTTGCGCGGGCGCGATAAAGTCGGCACCGGCCGCGATGGCGGTCTCCACGGTTTTCGCCTGCGAGATAGCCAGCCCCGCCGAAAAGCTCGTGTCGCGCGGTGACAGGGCGGTCCACGACAGGGACGCCACGTGGCCCGGCGGGGTGATGGTGCCCAGATCAAACTGCGTGGCCCCCAGCACCGGCCCCGTCTGTGTCCAGCGCAGGGTCAACGTGACGGGATCGGCATCCTTGATCCGCAGGATGCTGGGGCGGGATGTGAAGGTCGCCCAACCGCCGGGCGTGCGATATTCCTCCGGGTTGTCGGGGTTCAATTCGTGGATGTGGATGTCTTGATCGTCCACATAGGCGCTGGTCAGCGCCCATCCCAAATCGGCCGTGCGCCCGGCAAAAACGAGCGGCATCCCCGGGATCGTGCCCCCGATCTGGCCGCCACCGGCAAGTTCGATCCGCGCGAGATAC
>JBCBME010000422.1:0-2481 GCA_039822945.1 Pseudomonadota bacterium | reverse complement strand
GGCGTGGCCGAAGACCATGACAGCAACCCTATCAAGATCGGCATCGGCAAGCTGAAGGCCAATGGCGGCAAGATCATCGGCGTCAATCCGATCCGGACCGGCTACAATGCCGTCGCCGACGAATGGGTTGGCATCACCCCAGGGACAGACGGGCTCTTTATCCTTGCGCTCATCCACGAGCTCCTGAAAGCTGGCAAGATCGATCTCGACTATCTGGCGCGCTATACGAACTGTCCTGTGCTGGTGAATTCCGATCCTGCCTCTCCAGAGCACGGCCTGCTTCTGCGGGACGACGACGGCAAGTTGCTTGTGATCGATCGCGTCACTGGTCAGCCCACGGCCTTTGACAAGAAGGGTGTGCGCCCGTCGCTTTCGGCCACGTATGAGCGGGACGGCATCACACATCGGCCAGTCATGCACCTTCTCGCAGAGCGGTACTTGCAAAAGGAATATGCTCCTGAAGCCGTTGCCGAACGTTGCGGTGTGTCTGCCGCACGCATTAAGGCCCTCGCTGCAGAGTTGGCACGGGTCGCGTTTGATGAAGCTTTCGAGCTGCCCATCGCGTGGACGGACTTTCGCGGGGAAACGCATACCACGATGCAGGGCCGCCCTGTCTCTTTCCATTCGATGCGCGGGATCTCAGCGCACTCGAATGGCTTCCAGACATGCAGGTCGCTTCACCTACTGCAGATCCTGCTCGGGTCGGTCGAGGTGCCCGGTGGATTTCGCTTCAAGCCCCCCTACCCCAAGCCCGTCAGCGTTCACCCGAAACCGCACTGCAAAGTCACGCCCGGCAAGCCGCTCGACGGGCCCCATCTCGGCTTCGTTCAAGGCCCTGATGATCTAGCGCTCAAGGAAGACGGCACACCGGCGCGGATCGACAAGGCCTTTACGTGGGACAATCCCATGAGCTCGCACGGGCTCATGCACATGGTGATCTCCAACGCCTATGCCGGGGATCCCTACGAGATCGACACGCTCTTTATGTACATGGCCAACATGTCATGGAACTCGACAATGAACACGTCGGGCGTCATGAAGATGCTCACCGACAAGGACGCGAGCGGTGAGTACGTGATCCCCCGCATCATCTACTCGGACGCCTACAGCTCTGAGATGGTGGCCTATGCAGATCTCGTGCTGCCGGACACGACGTATCTCGAGCGGCATGATTGCATATCCCTTCTTGATCGCCCGATTTGTGAGGCCGACGCTGCGGCAGATGCGATCCGCTGGCCGGTCGTGGAACCGGACCGTGATGTCCGCGGCTTCCAGACCGTGCTCGTGCAGCTCGCCAACAAGATGGGTCTTCCCGGATTTACCAATGAGGACGGCAGCGCGAAGTACGAGGACTACGCCGACTACATCACCAATCACGAGCGCAAGCCGGGGATCGGCCCGCTCGCGGGCTTCCGCGGGAACGGGGAGAGCCATGGGCGCGGCCCGGTCAACCCCGATCAGATTGACCGCTACATTGAGAACGGCGGCTTCTTCGTGAGCCATGTCCCTGAAGAGGCATCCTACATGAAGCCCTGGAATGCGGGCTATCAGGATTGGGCCGTGGGGATGGGTCTTTATGACAGCCCGCAGCCTTACATCTTTGACGTTTACGTTGAGACAATGCGCAAGTTTCAACTTGCCGCCGAGGGCCACGGGGACCGCCAGCCGCCGGATCACCTCCGGGCACGTATCAAGGAAACGCTTGACCCGCTGCCCATCTGGTATCCCCCGTTCGAAGATGACCGTGTCGACACCGAAGACTTCCCCATTCATGCGCTCACCCAGCGTCCCATGGCGATGTATCACTCTTGGGGCACTCAGAATGCATGGCTGCGCCAAATCCACGGTCACAACCCCCTCTATGTTCCGACAGGTCTTTGGGAGGAGCACGGCTTCAAGACCGGAGACTGGGCGCGTGTCTCATCCGCTCATGGTGAGATCACGGTGCCGGTGGCGCACATGGCGGCGCTCAATGAAAACACCGTCTGGACCTGGAACGCCATCGGCAAACGCAAAGGCGCCTGGGCGCTGGACAAAGACGCGCCGGAGGCCACCAAGGGCTTCCTGCTGAACCACCTGATCCACGAGCTGCTGCCGCCCAAAGGCGACGGGCTGCGCTGGGCCAATTCCGACCCGATCACCGGGCAGGCGGCGTGGTTCGACCTGAAGGTCCGCATCGAAAAGGCCGTCGCACCGCCAGACGAAAGCCAGCCCGCCGCGCCGCCCCTCGCATCACCGGTGCCCAGCGCCCCGGACACACTCGCATGGAAGGTCGGAAAATGACCGGACCGCAAAAAACACTCCTCGCCATCGCGCTTGTTGTTGCCTTGGCCCTCGGCGGCTTCATCTGGTTCGTCGTCAACTGGCAGGCCGGACAGACGAACACGACATCCCTGAACCCCACCCGGTCTGCCTCCCCCTTCTTTGGGTCACAAATACCTTGGGGTCTGGGGCAGAGCCCCGGTTCGGTGGCTGCAACAT
>JBCBME010000421.1:0-2492 GCA_039822945.1 Pseudomonadota bacterium | reverse complement strand
CAGAGCGCCACAGGACGCCTGAAGGCTCCCACGTTGTTCCTCCTCGATGAGTTTGCCGCTCTGGGCCGCCTGGAGGCCGTGGAGCTGGCTCATGTCCTGCAAAATGGGCCAGAGCTGAAGGCCATAGCCTGCCATCAGCCCCATGGCGCGCTCCACGGCCTCCAGACGGCCGAGAGCGGCGAACTCATCCAAGAGAAACAGCGTGGGAGCCTTCAGGCGTCCTGTGGCGCTCTGAAGAGCCGCAGAGGCCCCGGAGAGGGCAGGGAAGGCGTCAGGGGCCTCTTCAAGCGCTGACAGGGCCGCTGGTGCGCCTGTGGCCGCCGCCGGTGTCGCTGACACTTCTGCGTCCCGTGCGATGTCCTGGAGGGCCTGAGAGACCAGAAGGCGCAGCCAGCGGCTGTAGGCGTCCATCCGGTTGGGCGGCAGGACCAGGAAGACAGACGTGATCCGATGGCGCAGGTCTGAGAATTGGAAATCCGAGCGCGATGTGACCTTGGCAATGCGCGGGCTGTCGAGGAAGTGGGTGTGGCGCTGCGCGTTTGACAGGACGGAAGCGGCTTCCCGATCCGCCTTGCCAAGGAAGCGATTGGCGGCGCGGGCAATCAGCCCGCCCGCTTCGTCGCTGTCCTGCATCAGCTCCAGCAGCGCCTTAAGCCGATCCGGGGGCAGGGTGAGATATTCCCGGACAGTGGCCAGCGACCGGCGGTCGCGGTCCTCGTGGCAGACGCAGAACATGATCAGACCGCCGAGGATGGCCTTGGCCTCCTCGTTCCAGTGGGCCTCCTGCACCTGACCGGCCGGGTCCATGACCAGGGCTTCCGTCAGGGAGGCGGCATCCTCGCCGAGATCGAGGCTGTCAGGCTTCAGCCGGTCGAGCGGATTGTAGCAAGCTGAAGGATGGCCGCTGACCTCGAACGGATCGAGGACATGGACCGTCCCGAAGCGCTGTCGGGCCTCGCCCGCGATCCGCGCGTTCTCGCCCTTGGGGTCGATGACCAGGACCGAGCGGTCCACGGCCAGCAGGTTCGGAATGACTGTCCCGACGCCTTTCCCGGCCCGTGTCGGAGCGAGGGTGATCAAATGGGCGGGACCGTCATAGCGCAGAAGCTGACCCGTGCCAGGATTGCGGCCGATCAACAGACCATCCCCGCCCTGATGTTTCTTCAGCTCCTTGCGGCTGGCGAAGCGGGCGGAGCCGTGACTGTCGCCGGTCAGCCCGAAGAAGACATCCGCGTCGGATTGCATCCGCCAATACTGGAATCCGAATACTGCGCCGATGAAAATGAAGGGACCGAAGACGATCCACTGCCAGGCGCTCTGGCCCGGCTCCTGATCGAAGAAAGCGAAGATGAACGAGACGGCAAACAGAGAGCCGAGCATCGCGCCGAAGGCCATCGCCCCGATCATCCACCCGAACATGATGGGGGTGGCGATCATCCGATAGAAGAACCGCGCGAGGCCCCCCATGAAGAGGATGACCGAGCGCATCACCCGGACCCGTCAGGATCAGAGGGCAGGGCAGGGGAGCCGTCATCGCTGGAGGTCGCACCTCCCCAATCCGCGAAGGCTTTCCGGTCGTGGTCGCGGGAGAGGTTGCGGACAAGCCGGTCCACCATGGCGGCCGCGCCGCTGTCCCGTTCCGCGAGATCGAGGAGTGCGCCGCCGAGGATGACCTTGCGCCTGGTATCCAGCTTACGCTGTTTGGTGGCTTCCCGGTTGCGCAGGGCCTGAAGCCGGGCTTTGGCCTGGACATATCGCTTCTCGGCACGTTCCAGCTCCGTCTCGGCCATCTCAACCCGCTCGCTCAAATGTTCACGTCATAGTTGAGAGACTCTGGCATCCACCTAAGATAACAAGGGTCATCCAAAACCATGCCTGCCTTTCGGCGGAACATGGCGGATAACAAGGCGCGGATCGGCAGATGTCCGCGAGAAAGGGCGGGTGGCACCACCTGTTCTTGAATAGTCTGACGGCAGCGCGAACCCTGAACTGAGGATCAGTGAAGGGCGCACTTATGCAAACTCTCTACCTTTGGTTTCGAGCTTTGCGTGCGATCTCTTCGGGGCAAAGCCCCAGCCGATGGCAAACCCCTTCGATGCAGAGCGCATCGAAATGGGAGACGGCATCGCCTCTCCCAAACCCTCTACGACCAACCTGCGCGGTTGGATCGCGTCCCGCAAGTACGCCCGGAACGCCGGGTCCGACACCCCCTGTCGGCCTCCCGTGCCCCGTGGCCGGGGCTGGATTGCCGGGGGTGCCGCGCTTGCGGGTTGCGCGGATCGTCGGACCTGTCGGTGCCGATCCTTGCGAGGTTTGCCGCTGGCAAACCGCCTGTGATCCGGTGTCCCATCCCGCCCCACAAATGGCTGGGGATGGGATGCCAGATCACAGGCAAGCCCGTGCCTCTGAGAGCCAGAGGCTCGCTTCGGACGGGCTGTCTTTTCCCCTCCGGCCCCAGCGTTCTGGGGCGCGGGCCTCCGGGAAAAAGACGG
>JBCBME010000420.1:0-2495 GCA_039822945.1 Pseudomonadota bacterium | reverse complement strand
TGGCGGCCTGCGCCTCTCCCACCATGACGGGCCAGAGCATCGTGGTGGACGGCGGCATCCACTTTGATTGAACGCGCGGGTCCGCCCCGCGCGCGCTGGTCGTCAAGATGCGCCTTACTCGGCAGTGAGCTGGGCCACGGCCCCGGTCCAATCCTCAAGGTGATAGATGTGGGTGATGAGCCCGTCCTCGACGGTGACGATGTCAATCGACATGATCTCAAAGCTCTTTCCCGTCGCGGGATCTACCCCTAAGAACGGGCCTGCGGGCGTGCCACGCGCCGTGCCGCGGACGACAAAGCGACCATCGACCTCCAGGATCTCCTCAGGCGTCCAGGTCAGATCCGGCACCACCTGCCCGAGGAAGGCCACCGTGTTGAGCATGCCCTGCGCACCAGGCCCGCCCGGCGGGGTTGGGATGGACACGATGTCAGGTGAAAAGAGCTCATAGTACCGCGCCTCGGTCGTGGCGGCGGGGTCGGTGAGGATGTCGGTGTAGAAGGCGCGCACCGTGTCCAGGTCGGATGCGAGCGCCGGGGCGCCCGTGGCCATCGCGGCGGCGAGCGCGGCTGTGGCGAGTGTCTTTCTCATGGGAATTCTCCTTGCTAACAGGGGCACAAGAACCCCTGTTGAGATGAAACGTACTGTGTGGTACGTATATCCCGGCGGGAGGTCAAGGATAAAATACCATGTGGTACGTTAATGAATGATGCGCCAAAGCCCAAACGCGGTCGCCCGAAGTCCCTCGACCGGGAGGGGACACTGCGCATCGCCATGCAGGCCTATTGGGAAAGCGACCCCGGCGACGTCTCCGTCAACCGGATCTGCACGCTCGCGGGCGTCTCAAAGCCCGCGCTCTACCGCGAGTTCGGAAGCGAGGATGGCCTGACGCACGCCGTCCTCGACCACTACGCCGAGGAGGTCCTTTCCGAGATCACGCTGATCCTGGCCCGGAGCGAGACTCTGGCCGAGGCCCTCGCCGGGCTCATCCATTTCGCAAGCCAGGACCAAAAGATGCAGACAGGCTGCGTCTTCTACAAAATGCGTGGGGGCAAACACCGCCTCGGGCCCATGACGCGCGCCCGGGTGGAGGAGATCGCCGAGGGCGCGGTCGCGGGCTTCGAGGCCTTCCTCACCGCGCGCCGTGCCGCCGGGGACTGGCCCGGCGCGCAAACCCCCAAAACGGCCGCACGTTACCTCTTTGAGCAGGTGGGGCTCGCGCTTACCCAGCGCGCGGCGGGCGAGCCGGAGGAGGATATCCGCGCGGGTCTCACGCTCGCCCTCACCGCCATCGCCCCGCAGGCCTGAAGCCCAAAGCCCCGAATGAAGGATTGAACCGCGCCCAATTTGCGGTACCCATCAGATGTGCGACGCAAACGGCCATCTGACGAGAGCGAAGTGGGCTTCACCGCCCATCTCGAATACCTCTTTCACATCACCTGCAGCGAATGCGGCTTCTATTGGACGTATGCGGCCATGGAGAAGGGCTTCGATATCTCCAAGCGCAGCTACACTTGCCCGAATTGCGGCCATAAAGGCCGCATCGCGCTGCAGGACGAAGTCAAGCTGGAGCCCTAGCGGATCAGCCGCCGCGGCAGATCAGCGAGCGTGTGCGCCCCGATCTGGGCCATCGAGAGCTTCATGTCATCGGTGAGGATATGGACGAGGTGGTCGATCCCGCGCGGCCCCATCGCGGCCACCGCGTAATGCCACGCCCGCCCGAGCATCACGAAATCGGCGCCAAGGGCCAGTGCGCGCATCACATCGGCCCCATTGGCCACCCCGCTGTCGTAGAGGAGCGGCGCATCCGGCAGCGCGGCGCGCATCTTCGGCAGCTGCTCGATGGCCGTGGGGCCGGGCTCGAACTGCCGCCCGCCATGGTTGGAGACCCAGATCGCATCCGCCCCCGCATCCATCAGCCGCTTCCCGAGCTCGGGGTCGAGCACGCCTTTCATGATAAGATCGCCCTCCCATTCTGCGCGCACCTTCTTCAGCGTCTCCCAATCGGGCTTGCCGCGGATAAGGTGGCCCGCATGCTCAATGGAGGAGCGTGAGCCGCTTCTCTTGAGATAGCTTTCGGCGATGGCGATGCGCGGCACGCCGTTCTGCAGGGTCTCGAGCGACCAGCGCGGGTGGGTCAGCACCTCCCAAAGGAGGCGTGCGTTGATCTTGGGCGGCAGCGACAGGTTTGCGCGCCGCTGCCGCTCCCGCCGGCTGTCATCGGGCACATCGAGCGTGAAGATCAGCTTGCGAAAGCCCGCCTCCTTGGCGCGGCGCAGCATGTCCCGGCGGATATCATCGGCCTCGGGGCAGTAGAGCTGAAACCAGCTCGTGTCGCCCAGATGCCCGGCCATCTCTTCGGGCGTCTTCGTGGCCACCGTGCTCATGGAGTAGGGGATGCGGTGCCGTTGCCCGGCCTCCGCCAGCATCCACTCCGCCCCCGGCCACATCACGCTCGACATCCCCACCGGCGCGATCCCAAAGGGCCGCCCGTACGT
>JBCBME010000419.1:0-2512 GCA_039822945.1 Pseudomonadota bacterium | reverse complement strand
GCGCGCCCCCGCCCGTGCCATTCCGAGAGCAGGGCCTTGCTCTCCTCATAAGCACGCTCGGGCGTGTCGATCAGGTTTTCAGGCGCGTTGCGGTCCATGCAGGTCCTGCCCGCGAGCACCCGCATCCCGCGCGCCTCGGCGCCCTTGAAAATCGCCTCCACGGAGGCCGGTGCCGTCGTGCAATAAGTGCAGACCGTGGTGGTCCCATGATCGAGGAGAAGGTCGAGGTAGCGCCCCGCGATATCCTCGGCATAGGCCGGATCGGCAAAGCGCGCCTCTTCGGGGAATGTATAAGTGTTGAGCCAGTCGATGAGCCGCTTGCCCCAGCTCGCGATCATCGCCGTCTGCGGATAATGCGCGTGGGCATCGACAAAGCCCGGCACGATGAGGCGCGCGCCATAATCCACCACTTGGGCCTCGGGGTGGGCAGCTGTCAGATCACGCGCCGCGCCCGCGGCCGCAATGTGCCCATCCTGAACAAGAACCGCCCCATCGGCGTTCAGATGCGTAACATCTTCCCACGGGGCCTCGAACGGGCTGCCGGAATAGCTCAGGGTCTGGCCAAGGAGGAGGTGTTTGGTCATATCCCTGCCTAGCGGCCCCCAAGGTCCGCCACAATAACGGAGCGCGCCATGGCCGAGGCAGACCTCATCGAAGAGCAGGACGGATACGAGCTCGACGACAGGCTCTTGCCCGATGTGCGCAAAGCCGTGGCCGACGACGACAGGCCGCGCCTCGATGCGCTCCTTGAGCCTTTGCACCCGGCCGACATCGCCGACCTTCTCGAGCAGATGGATAGCGGCCAGCGGCGCAATCTCTTGCGCCTTGCCGCCGATATCGTGGACGGCGAAGTGCTGTCTGAAATCAGCGACGGGCTGCGGGAAGAGATCATCGAGTTTCTGCCCGCCGAGGTCCTGTCCGAGGCCGTGCGGGATCTCGAATCCGACGACGTCGTGGACATCGTCGAAGACCTCGACGAGCCTCAGCAGGAGGCCATCCTCGACGCGCTCGACATCGGCGATCGCTACGCTGTCGAGCAGGCGCTGTCCTACCCCGAGGAATCAGCAGGCCGCCTGATGCAGCGCGAGGTCGTCATGGGCCCCGAGCATTGGACCGTGGGACAGGCGATCGACTACTTGCGCGCCACCGAAGACCTGCCCGAGCAGTTCTATCACATGATCCTCTTGGACCCGAAAATGCGCCCGACGGGCTACGTCACGCTGGGCCGCCTCCTGGGATCGCGGCGCGAGGTCAGGCTCCAGGACATCACAGAGGAAAGCTTTCGCACCATTCCCGTAGATCAGGATGAAGAGGAGGTGGCCTACGCCTTCAACCAGTATCACCTCATCAGCGCGCCAGTGGTGGACGCCGATGAGCGCCTCGTCGGTGTCATCACCATCGATGACGCCATGATCGTACTGGGTGAGGAAGCCGAGGAAGACATCCTGCGCCTTGCAGGTGTTAATGAGGGCTCGCTGTCCGACCGCGTGATCGAAACGACCCGCCGCCGCTTTCCCTGGCTCTTCGTCAATCTCATAACCGCGATCCTCGCCTCGCTCGTGATCGCGCAGTTCGATGCCGCCATCGCCCAGATCGTGGCGCTGGCGGTGCTCATGCCCATCGTGGCCTCCATGGGCGGCAATGCGGGCACGCAGTCGCTCACCGTGGCCGTGCGCTCCATCGCCACCAAAGACCTCACCGGGGCCAATGTCTGGCGCGTCATCCGCCGTGAATGCCTCGTGGGGCTCGTGAACGGTGTGATCTTCGCCGTGGTCATGGGCGTCGTGGGCGTCCTCTGGTTCGGCTCGCCCGCGCTCGGGGGTGTCATCGCGGCGGCGATGGTGATCAATCTCGTCGTGGCGGGCCTCGCGGGGACGGCGATCCCCGTCCTCCTCGAAAGGCTCGGCATCGATCCCGCGCTGGCGTCAGGGGCGTTCGTGACCACCGTGACCGATGTGGTGGGCTTCTTCGCTTTCTTGGGCCTCGCGGCGCTCGTGCTGCTATGAGCCTCGAGGCAGACAAGAAAGCCGCGCGCCAGGCGGCCTTTGCCCGCCGCAAGGCTGCCCATCGGCCGCGCCCCGCTGCAGACCATCTCGCGCGCTTTCTCGCCGACCACCGCGGCGTGCCCCTCGCAGGTTACATGCCTATCAACACCGAAATCGATCCGCTGCCGGCCATGGCAGACGCCGCCGCCCACGGCCCCGTGGCCGTCCCCGTCATCGAAGGCGCCGGCAAACCCCTCAATTTCGCCCGCTGGACCCCCGACATGCCCCTCGTCGAGGGGGCTTTCAAAGCGCAGATCCCCGCCGAGCTTGACTTCATCACGCCCGAAATCGTCATCGTCCCGCTCGTGGCCTTCACGTCATCAGGCGGGCGTCTGGGCTACGGCGGCGGCTTCTACGACCGCACGCTCGAGGGCCTGCGCGCCGCCCGCCCGACCCTCGCGGCAGGCTTTGCCTATGCGGCCCAGCAGGCCGACACGCTCCCGCTTGAGAGGACAGACCAACCCCTC
>JBCBME010000418.1:0-2523 GCA_039822945.1 Pseudomonadota bacterium | reverse complement strand
CTCGGACTTTCTCGCCGAAGCTCTCGGTGACGCAGGGGCTCACGCCCGGAGCGCGGTCAGCGCGGCCTCGCTTCCCTTCGGCGTGGCGGTTGAGATCGAGGGGATTTTCCAGATCGTATGACTTTGCCCGAGGGCTTTTTCGCCTGCCCCTTTGCACACCGCGCGCTCCATGGGCCGGGCCGCCCGGAGAACAGCCGAGAGGCGATCCTCGCTGCGGTTGAGGCAGGCTACGGGATCGAGATCGACGTACAGCTCTCCTTCGATCATCAGGCGATGGTCTTTCACGACTACGGGACCCGCCGCCTGACCGGCGCGGGCGGCACTGTCCAGACACGGAGCGCGAAGGAGCTTTCTGCGCTGCCCCTCCTCGGTGGGCCAACGGGCGCTCCGACACTGCCGGAAGCGCTGGCACTTGTCGCGGGGCGCACCCCGCTCCTCATCGAGATCAAGGATCAGGATGGCGCGATGGGCCCAAATGTCGGCACGCTTGAGGCGGCTGTGGCGGAGGCCCTCACGACCTATGAGGGGCCGGTCGCGCTGATGTCATTCAATCCTCACGCGGTGGCCGCCTTGAAGGCTCTCGCGCCGTCTGTTCCGCGTGGGCTCACCACCTGCGCCTTTACAGCCGAGGACTGGCCCACCGTACCCGCAACGCGACGCGCCGAGCTTGTTGAAGTCCCCGATTACAGGGCAGTCGGTGCAGACTTCATCTCGCATGACAGACACGATCTCACCTCACCCCATGTGGCGCGCCTCAAGGCGTCAGGCGCATCCGTCTGCTGCTGGACCATCCGCTCCCCCGAGGAGGAGGCGGAAGCCCGCCGCGTGGCCGATCAAATCACGTTTGAAAGCTACCCTGCCGCGCTTGACGCCTAGGGCGCTGCCCCCATGTCCAACGGATGGCCATGCCCCAACCCCAAGACACCGCAATCGAGATCCGCGTCCTGAGAAGCCTCGCCGAAATCTCGCCGGAGGTCTGGGATGCCTGCGCCGCGCCAGAAGGATCAAAGACGCCCATCGACCCCTTCACCACCCATCGCTTCCTGAAAGCACTGGAAGACAGCCGCTCCGTGGGCACGGGCACCGGCTGGGATCCTCACTACCTCGAAGCACGCGCGGATGGGGTCACGATCGGGGTGGCCCCGCTCTACGCCAAGAGCCACAGCCAGGGCGAATACATCTTCGATCACAACTGGGCCCACGCCTATGAGAGGGCGGGCGGGCGCTATTACCCCAAGCTTCAGATGGCCGTGCCGCATACACCTGCCACCGGCCGCCGCCTCCTCGCAAAGCCTGGCTTTGAGGAAATGGCCCAAGCCGCGCTCGTCCAGGGCGCCGTCCAGATCGCAGCAGACAATGAGCTGAGCTCGCTTCACATCACGTTTTGCACAGATGCCGAGATCGCCGCGGGCAAGGCCATGGGGCTCCTTCCCCGCGCGTCCCAGCAGTTTCATTGGCTCAATGACGGCTACGCGGATTTCGACGCTTTCCTTGCATCGCTCAATTCCCGCAAGCGCAAGAACATCAGAAAAGAACGGCGGCAGGCGCAGGACTTCGGGGGGAAGATCCACGCCCTCACAGGCGACGATCTGCACCCCGAGCACTGGGACGCCTTCTGGCAGTTCTATCAAGATACCGGCGCGCGCAAGTGGGGCACGCCCTACCTGACACGGGCCTTCTTTGACCGCGCGCAGGAGACTTTGCGCGACGACATGCTCCTCGTGCTGGCCGAATGCGACGGACGCTACGTGGCAGGCGCACTCAACTTCATCGGGGCCCAAACGCTCTTTGGCCGCTATTGGGGCTGCGTGGAGGATCACCCCTGTCTCCACTTCGAACTCTGCTACTATCAGGCCATCGACTACGCGATCGCGCAGGGCCTCGCGCGGGTGGAGGCCGGAGCGCAGGGAACACACAAGCTTGCCAGGGGTTATCTGCCCGTGACATGCAACTCCCTGCATTGGGTCGGAGACCCGCGTTTTGCCCAAGCCATCGAGCAGTTTCTCGAGGCCGAACGAAACGCCGTCGAACAGGAAAATGAGATCCTCACGAGCTACGGACCCTTCAAGAAGATCGAGGTTGAAGAACAAGAATGACGACACTGAGTGACGCCGCCCTGCAAGAGCTCTTGGCGGCCGGTTGGGCCCATGATCCGGCGCGCGGCGCCATCACCAAAAGCTACACTTTTGCCAACTTCACCGAGGCCTTCGCGTGGATGACGCAAATGGCAATCACAGCTGAAAAGATGGGCCACCATCCCGAGTGGTTCAACGTCTACAAGCGCGTGGACGTGACGCTCACGACCCATGATGTGGGCGGGCTGTCCGATCTCGATGCGACGCTGGCCAAGGCAATGGACGCCGCATGCTAGAAACTCTGTCGCAAGGTGCGCTCTTCCAGACGCCCATCTACAATGGCAGGACGCTCGCAGATCTCATCAGCCTCGAATTTCTGGCCACGGCAGTGGGAAATGTGCTCACGGCCTTTCTCATCCTCATCATCGGGTTCTGGTTGGCCGGATGG
>JBCBME010000417.1:0-2558 GCA_039822945.1 Pseudomonadota bacterium | reverse complement strand
CGATGATGGCGCCCAGCGTGGGGGTGGAGCCCGCAAAGATCAGGATCGTCTCAGCGCCCGCATCGTTGAGCTGGTGGGCCAGCTCGCGCGGCGTGTAGAGCGGGTTGACGTTCACCTGCGCGGCACCGGCTTTCAGGATGCCGAGCATGGCCACTGGAAAGGCAAAGATGTTGGGGCACATCAGCGCGACGCGGTCGCCCTTCTTCACGCCCATCTTTTCTTGCAGGTAGGCCGCCACTGCCGTCGCCTTCGCGTCGAGCTGGGCGTAAGTCATCTGCTGGCCAAAGCATTCGAGCGCCGGCAGATCGGCATACTCCCTGGCCGCCTTTTCCACGAGTTCGACGACCGACGCATAGGCGTCCGGATCGATCTCGTGCGGCACACCTTCATCGTAGCTCCGCATCCAATGCTTGGACATGGGGCGCTCCTCCCAAGTTGATTTTTTATGAGTGTGTCGTGTTGGGAGCCGCGCCGCAACAGCGCGGCCCCGATCGTGTGGCGGGCGGCTGACCCACGCCCGCCTGTGACGGCGGGCGCGCGATCTGCGCCCGGCGCAGGCTTAGGCTGCGCGCTTGCCGTCGAGAAGCTCGATGATCGGCTTCATGGTGTTCTCGGCCTCTTTGCGGGCCACGTCGATGAATTCCTTGCCGTGGGCGGCGGAGTTTTCGATGCGCGTCTGGATGAAGGCACCCTGCAGCTCAGCGACCTGCTGGACGTTTTTGGCCTGCATCGTCTTTTGCGCGTGGGCGGTTGCCTCGCCGTAGAACTCCTGACCGAAGCCCCAAAGCGTTTTGCCGAGCGTCGTGACACCGGCGTAGTAGGCACGGCCGAAGTCCATGGCGGCACCGGCGGTGAGGTTTGCGCCACCGCGGACGGTGTCGAGGCCGGACGTCACCGTCTCACGGGCGTCGGACACACGCTCGCTCACGCTCTCGCGGGCGGCGGTGAATGCGGATTTTGCGTCTGCCTTGGCTTCTTCAGCTTTGACGTCTGCTTTCTTGGTCGCGGTTGCCATGATGGTGTCTCCTAAGCTGGCATTCTGTGCGGTTCCGCCCCGGGACGCGTGACTGCCTCCCTCTGCGGTTGACGTGAACGTAAGGGGGTAAATGCTGCATTGCAACATTCCTGGAAGATTTTTCTGCGCTGCAGCAATTTCGGCAAGACGCTGTTTTTACGATGATTTCTCACTCATTCAGCCTGCGGCGCCAAATGACGTTCCGTCAGATTGGCCGCGCCGAGGGTCTCGCACAGCGGGAAAACGTGCCGGAATGGGCCGCGTTCCCACCTCTCGGAAGCACGCTGGCCCCAGCTGCGCCTCCATGTCGTCAAAGACGCCACCACGCGCTATAGCGGGGCGATGACTGCGCGTATGACGTCCCCTGCCCGGTGGCTGAAAGGCCCCCTTGCCGCCTTTGGGCTGGCGATTGCGGTGCTCGGGGCCAACTACCTCGCCTATCCGATGCTGGAGGAGCGGCTGGTGCTGGCTTCGCAGGATAGCTCCACCTCCACGCTGGGGCTTGTCACCGACGCCATGGATCAGGCGAGCGAGCGCTATGAGCCGCTGCCCCGGCTGATCGCGAGCGACCCGATCCTGCGGCAACTGATCAATGAGCCGGGCAATCAGGGCGTCGTGCCCTTCGTGAACGAGAAGCTGCGACAGCTGACGGACACGCTCGAAGTGTCCGACATCTACGTGATCGGCCCCGCGGGGCGGGTGCTGGCGGCGAGCAATTACCGGCAGACGCGCTCCCTGATGGCGGTGGATCTGTCGCACCGGCCCTATGTGGCGCGCGCGCTGCAGGGCGAGCCCGCGCATTTCCATGCGCGCGTGGGGCAGACGCGGAGCTTTACCTTTGCCGCCCCCATCCTCGACGGGATCGAGGTGCGCGGCGTGCTGGCGGTGCAGGTGAATGTGGAGGCGCTGGAGGCCTCCTGGGAGAGCGGGCCGCATGACATCCTCGTGGCCGATCAGAACGGCATCGTCTTTCTGTCGAGCCGGGAGGATTACCTGTTGCGGAGCCTCGCGCCGCTCTCGGACGGGGTGCGCGCCCGCATCGAGGCGGCGCGCCAGCTGCCCATGGCCGAGCTCGACCAGATCCCCTTTGCCGCGGGGCTCATCGCCGAGAGCGCCGTGGAGGTGGTGCTGGGGGAAGGTGAGGACGCGCAGAGCTTTCTGGCCAACAGCAGCCCGCTCAGCCTGACGGGCTGGCACGCGATCGTGCTCGTTCCGCTGCGACCGATCCGGCAGCAGGCGCTTTATGCGCTGGCGGTAGGCAATCTGGCGGCGGCGGCGCTCGCGCTCATTGCGCTCGTCATCTACCAGCGGCGCGCGCGCGTGCTCGAGCGGATGCGCGTGCAGGAGAGCCAGCAGGCGCTGCTCGAGCAGATGGTGGAGGAGCGCACCGCCGACCTCGACCACGCGAACGCCACGCTCCGCGGCGAAGTGAGCGAGAGAAAGGCCGCCGAGGAGCGGCTCCGGCGCACGCAAAAGGACCTCGTGCAGGCGGGCAAGCTCGCAGCGCTAGGCCAGATGTCGGCGGCGATCTCGCACGAGATCA
>JBCBME010000416.1:0-2580 GCA_039822945.1 Pseudomonadota bacterium | reverse complement strand
GTGCGGCCCGCAATTGCGGCGCTTGCGGTGCTGATCTTCACCTTTGTCTGGAATGACTTCTTCTGGGCCAACGTGCTGACCCAGGGCGAACAGGCCAAGCCGATCACGGCGGGCGTGCGCGCGCTCAACGGGCAATTTGTTAACAACTGGCACCTGGTCTCTGCGGCGTCGCTCCTTGCGGCAGTGCCACCCGTGGCAATGTTTTTCCTGATGCAACGGCACTTCATCGCCGGTCTCACGCTCGGGGCTGTCAAGTAACATGGCGATACAGGCGTGGCGTGTGGACAGCCCCCGTCAGACGCTGGTGCTGACGGGCAAGGACAGCGGTCTTCCAGAGGTCGTGTATTGGGGCGATCCGCTGCCGGCGGATGAAGACCTCACCAATCTCGCCGTGCTGCATCGGATCGATGTGGCTGGCGGAACGCTGATGGAGGCGATGCCCATCAGCCTGAGCCCGGAGGCATCGCGCGTCTTTCAGGGCCAGCCGGGCATGGTGGTGTCGCAGGGGGACGGGACACCGCTCCGTCCACACTTTGCCCTTGTCGATACTGACGCCTCGGAGACGGCGCTCACCTTCCGTGCTGCCGATGGCAGCCATGGCCTCCGCTACACGGCGCGCATCGCGATTGATCCGGAAACGGAGATGCTCGAGCTCAGCGCCGCGCTCGAGGCCGATGCCCCGATCCGCGTGCATTGGCTGGCCGCCCCCGTCCTGCCCGCCCCGGCGCATGCCGATGAGATGATCGATTTCCACGGCCGCTGGACGGGAGAGTTCTTTCCCGTCCGCACGCCTTGGGGCCCCGGCATCCGGGAGAGGGAGGCGCGCACGGGTCGCTCGGGTCATGAGCATTTCCCGGGCCTCGTCGTGCCCTGCAGCGGGGCCACGAATATCGCGGGCCGTGCCTATGCCTTTCACTACGGCTGGTCGGGCGGGCACCGGATGGTGGCCGAGGAGCTCCCCGATGGGCGCCGACAGATCCAGTTTGGCCACGCGTCAGGATCCGAGCTTGCGGCGGGGACGGCTTTCGAGACCGCAAAGCTCTACGCCACCTATTCGGCGCAGGGTCTCAATGGCTGCGCCACGGCCTTTCAGCACCACCTGCGGGACCGCGTGCTCACCCCGCCGAAGCCCGCCGCCCCGCGCCCCGTGCACTACAATTGCTGGGAGGCGATCTATTTCGATCACGACCTTCCCACCCTGAAGGACATCGCCACCCGCGCAGCGGCCCTCGGCGCGGAGCGGTTCGTGCTCGATGACGGCTGGTTCGGCAAGCGCGACAACGACCTCTCGAGCCTTGGCGACTGGGATATCGACCGCCGCAAATGGCCAGACGGGCTCACGCCTCTGATCGATCACGTAAAGGCCGAGGGGATGACCTTCGGCCTCTGGTTCGAGCCGGAGATGATCAACCCCGACAGTGATCTCTACCGTGCCCATCCGGACTGGATCCTGGGCGAGGCCGACCAGACGCGCGGGCGGCATCAGCTCGTGCTCGACATGAGCCGGGCCGAGGTGCGCGACCACCTTTTTGAAAAGATAAGCGAAACCCTCAGCACCCACGACATCGAATACGTCAAATGGGATCACAACCGCATCCTGCCCATTGCCGACGCCGCGCAGGCGCGCGGGGCCTATGCGCTCTTTGACCGGCTCCGCACGGCGCATCCGGGCGTGGAGATCGAGAGCTGTTCCTCGGGCGGGGGCCGGATCGATTTTGGCGTCCTCGAACGGACGCACCGCGTGTGGCTCTCGGATTCCAACGATGCCGTGGAGCGGCTCAGGATGCAGCATGAGGCGGCGCTCTTTCTGCCCACGGTGGTGACGGGATCCCACGTGGGCCCGCGGTTTTGCCACACGTCCGGGCGCATCCTCGACATCGAGTTTCGCGCGTGGGTCGCGGCGCAAAGGCACATGGGGATCGAGATGGACCCCCGCGAGCTCGACGAGCGCGAGACCGAGGTGCTTTCCCGCGTGATCGCGTGGTACAAAGCCAACCGCGACTGGATGCATCGGGGCGATATCCTGCGCCTCGACAGCGCCGATAACAGTGTGATCGCCGAACAGCAAATCGCCAATGACGGCAGCAGGTTCGTCATCTTTTCAGGCAAATACGCCAATTCAGAACCCTCCACCCAGCGGCCCTTGCAGCTCACCGCGCTCGAGCCTGCGGCACGCTACCGACTCACGCTTGTGAGCCGCGTGGGGGGCGCTGGCAGCCCCATCCGGCCTGAGATCCTGAGCGGCCCCATCGAGGCCTCGGGGGCGTGGCTCATGAACCATGGCTTGCAATTGCCGACATCCTGGCCCGCCATCATGTGGGCCATCGAGGGTGTGCGGCTCAATCCAGCCTAAAAGGGAGTAAGACCGATGATCGCCACTTACGCAGACCTCAAGGGCGCCTCAGTCTACATCACGGGCGGCGGCTCTGGCATCGGCGCTTCGCTCACGGACGGGTTTCTTGCGCAGGGCGCGCAGGTGGCCTTTATCGGACGATCGGACGCCACCGCCTTTTGTGACGAGATGGAGGAAAAGCACGGGACGCGTCCGCTCTTTTTGCAGGGTGACATCACCGACACGAC
>JBCBME010000415.1:0-2581 GCA_039822945.1 Pseudomonadota bacterium | reverse complement strand
CAAAGCGTATGGACATCCTGCCCCATCGCTTCGAGCTTCTTGCGCCCTCCGAGATCGGGAAGGTCGATGACAAAGGCGCAGCCGATGGTGTGCGCGCCGAGGCGCTCAATGAGTTTGATCCCCGCCTCAGCCGTGCCGCCCGTGGCCAGGAGATCATCCACCAGCAGGATGCGCTCACCCGCCTCGAGCGCATCGTCATGGACCTCCATGATCGCCTCTCCGTATTCGAGCGTGTAGTCTTGGCTGATGGTCGTCCCCGGCAGCTTGCCTTTCTTGCGGATCGGCACGAACCCCACGGAGAGCTGGTGCGCAATCGCGCCGCCGAGGATAAAGCCGCGCGCCTCCAGGCCCACCACCTTGTCGATCTCCTCACCCGCATAGGGGTGCAAGAGCTGGTCGATAGCCATCCGAAATCCGCGGGGATCCGCGAAAAGGGTCGTGACATCGCGGAACATGATCCCCTCATGGGGGAAGTCGACGATCGTGCGAATGTAGTCTTGAACCTGTTTCATGTGGGGTCCTTCGTTCGGGTCAGGTGAGGGGCAGGTGCGTAAGGCGCAGGGCACCGCCCGCAGGTCAGCAAGAGGAAGCCATTCAGGATGAGGTTCGTGTCACAAGAAGGTTGAGACCAAGCCCCATCAGGAGCGCGCCGCCTGCCTTTTGCGCCCAGGCCACCGCGCCTGCCGAGGCCGCCAGTCGCCGCCTGAGCGCGCCCGCCGCCACGGCATACGCCACGTCAGAGGCGCTGAAGGCGACGTTGACCACCACCCCCAACAGGATCAGCTGGGTCGGGAGAGACAGGCTCGCCTCGGGCGAGACAAACTGCGGAAGAAAGGCCACGTAAAAGAGCGCGGTCTTCGGGTTGAGCACCTCCACGAGTACCGATTGGCGAAACGAGCTCCGCTCCGCTTTGGGCAGCGCCATCGCGCTCCGGTGCCACCCGGCGCGCAAAAGACCCACTCCGATCCAGAGCAGATAGGCCGCCCCTGCGATCTTCATGGCCGCAAAGAGCACGGGCACCGCCTCGAACACGATGGCGAGGCCGAGCCCCGCGGCAATCACATGGGCATAGCCACCGACATGGATGCCGAGCGAGGCCATGAGCCCCGCACGGGTGCCGTGCGCCACGCTCCGCGCCACGCAATAGAGCACACCCGGCCCCGGCATCACCGCAAAGGTGAGCGTGGCCAGCGCAAAGGGCAGAAAGAGGCTCGCGTCCATGGCCTAGCCCGCCGCGCCCAGAACGCGGGCGGTAATGGCGTCGAGCTTGGCCATGAGCGCCGGGTCGCGATGCTCGGGCCCCGTGATGATGGCGTGGTCGAGCGCGCGGTCGCAGGCGTGGGGGCAGGGCGCACGCTCGGCCCCCAGAAGCGCGGGCAGCGCGGCCACCATGCTACGCGCATTGCCGGCATTGCCCTGCAGCGTCTTGACGATCTGCGTGATGTCGACAGCCCCGTGATCGGGATGCCAGCTGTCATAGTCGGTGATCATCGCCACGGAGGCGTAGCAAAGCTCGGCCTCCCGCGCGAGCTTGGCCTCCGGCATGTTCGTCATCCCGATCACGTCGCAGCCCCAGACCTCGCGGTAGAGCTTTGACTCCGCCAGTGTCGAGAATTGCGGGCCCTCCATGGCCAGATACGTGCCGCCGTCATGGACGGTGACACCGACGCTCCGCGCCGCCACCGCGCAGGAATCCGAGAGACGCGGGCAGGTGGGGTGCGCAAGGCTCACATGGGCCACGCAGCCTGTCCCGAAGAAGCTCTTCTCCCGCGCGAAGGTCCGATCCACGAACTGATCGACGATCACGAAATCCCCCGGCGCCATCTCCTCCCGGAAGGAGCCGCAGGCGGAGACGGAGATCACGTCGGTGACCCCCAGCCGCTTCAGCGCGTCGATATTGGCCCGGTAAGGCACAGTGGTGGGGGAGTGTGTGTGGCCGCGGCCGTGGCGGGGCAAAAAGGCCATGGGCACGCCACCGAGCGTCCCCGTCAGGATCGCGTCCGAGGGTGCGCCCCAAGGGCTCTCCACCCGCGTCCACGCCGCCCCCTCGAGCCCGTCGATCTGGTAGACGCCCGAGCCGCCGATGATGCCAATTTTCGTCTCTGTCATGGCCGCGAGCCTGACTTCCTGGCGCCACGATGAAAAGCCCCCAATGCGCTTTTTGACGGCGCCATAGGGGGAAAACGCCCGCTCAGACAGCAGGGGAAGGCGCGCCTCCGGACCCGACGCACCTCGACCACGGTGCTTGTGGTGACCGGGACCCCCAACCGAAATGAGCCCTCAAACGGCGTGTTTTGATGCACGCGCAGCAAATCCCATCCAGCGCATAGCAGGTATGCTGAAGAATACCGTGCAATTTCGGCAGGTTCTTCTAGGTGCACAGGTTCAAACAGCCAGTCGCAGCGTGACGCCACGGGGGAACGAGCATTTGACCCGCATCCTTGCCGCTTTGGGCAATTCAGCTTCCTTTGACTTCCAGAACGGCGGGTTTGACCTCTCACGCCTCCGGATTGAGATCCTCGCGGGCCTCACCGTCGCACTCGCGCTGGTGCCAGAAGCGGTGGCCTTTGCGTTTGTGGCG
>JBCBME010000414.1:0-2587 GCA_039822945.1 Pseudomonadota bacterium | reverse complement strand
CTGCAATGTCGGCGAGGCTGACGCGGCAGAGGGGAACGCATTCTCCGCCAAGGTCGCGGAGATGGCCGCGAGCCAGGGCGCTGGCCACGTGATCATCTCTGCCCAGATTGAGGAAGAGATCAGCCAGCTCGACCCCGAAGAGGCCGATGAGTTCCTCGGCGAGATGGGTCTCGACGAGGCCGGGCTCGACCGGCTCATTCGCGCGGGCTACGCGCTCTTGAACCTGCAGACCTACTTTACCGCAGGGCCGAAAGAGTCCCGCGCCTGGACGATCCGCGAGGGCACCCTCGCGCCGCAGGCCGCTGGCGTCATTCACGGCGATTTTGAAAAGGGCTTCATTCGCGCTGAAACGATCGCCTACGACGACTACATCACGCTGGGTGGCGAGGCGAAGGCGAAAGAAGCCGGAAAGATGCGCGCAGAGGGCAAAGCCTACACCGTCAAGGACGGTGACGTGCTCCACTTCCTGTTCAACACCTGACCGTCACGCCGGACTAACGCGGCTCGGGGCGTCGACCCAAAGCGCAAGGCCTGTGCGCCTTCGCGCGTTTGCCCGGCTCAGCGCGGCCTCTATGTCCATCGCCAGCGAAAAGAGGATGCGGCCATGACCTACGAACCCCCCAAAGTCTGGAAATGGGACGCTGCAAGCGGCGGCAAATTCGCAAATATCAACCGACCGATCGCCGGCGCGACCCATGACAAAGAGCTTCCCGTGGGCGAGCATCCCTACCAGCTCTATTCACTCGCAACACCCAATGGCGTCAAAGTTACTGTGCTCTTCGAGGAGCTGCTCGAGGCCGGTCACGACGCAGAATATGATGCGTGGCTCATCGATATCGGGGAGGGCGATCAGTTTGGCTCCGGCTTTGTCGGGGTGAACCCGAACTCGAAAATTCCCGCGATGACAGGCCCGGATGGTCGCGTCTTTGAGAGCGCGGCGATGATGCTGCACCTCGCCGAGAGGTTCGACGCCTTCCTCGGGAGCCCACGGACCGAAATGCTCAGCTGGCTCTTCTGGCAGATGGGTTCTGCCCCCTTTCTCGGCGGCGGCTTCGGTCACTTCTACGCCTACGCGCCAGAGAAATTCGAATACCCGATCAATCGCTACGCCATGGAGTCAAAGCGCCAGCTCGACGTCCTCGACCGGCATCTTGCAGAGAACGAATGGATGGCAGGGAGCTACTCCATCGCCGACATGGCCATCTGGGCCTGGTATGGGCAACTCGTCCTCGGGCGGCTCTACTCGGCTGCCGAATTCCTCGATGTCGAAAGCTACAAAAACGTCTCTCGCTGGGCCAAGACAATCGACGCCCGCCCCGCCGTTCAGCGCGGCCGTCGCGTCAACCGCGTCTTCGGCGAAGACCTCAAGCACATGAAGGAACGCCATTCCGCTGCGGACTTCGACTGACGTTTCGGCGCAGGGCATGATCGCAAACGCCGTTTCGATATGAGCTGCGCCCTTTCTGTGGCTGACCCATCCTCTCGCCATGAAGAATGAGCCAGAGCAGCCCGCGGCCCCGATCTGTCCCCACTGCCGCGCGGAGATGGCTGTTGGTGCCTACAAATGCCGCGAATGCGGCAGCTTCGTAGGGTGGCGGCACTGGGTGACCTGGGCCTTCCCCGCTGCCGCCAGCATGCTTGCCGTTGGCCTCGGCATTCCCACCCTCGCAACGACCTACCAGGCGATCTTTGCACAGGATAAGGCCGACATACGCCAGCTTTCCGCCGCCTGGGATGGGGCGGTTTTGCGTATGTCCTACCTGAACCTGGGTACGGCCCCCGCCGTCTTCCAAGGCTCGCTTGAGTGCGAAGGCGCGGGAGAGACCGATAGCGGGGAAAGCCTTCGGGCCCCTCGTGTCGAACTGGACGATCCGTCCCGCAGAAGCCCTTCGGCCGTCGTTGCCTTCCCGACCGCGCAAGCACCGACCGAGTTGCCCTTCTCGATCTGGACGTCTGGCTTCACGTTTCCCGAAGAAGTCAGGAGCGAAGACGTCGAAGAGGACAAAGATGCGTTTCGCCGGTTTCTGGACGGCCTGCCCGATCTCGACCCGCGTACAGCCGATCGCTGGTACGCCACTGAAACGGAGGCAATCTCCTATGGCTCCCTCCTGACGTTTGAGGACGCTTTCGATGCCTTTGCGGCGATCTCATTCAAAGCGATCTTGGCCGAGAACGCAGAGCCGCGCGGAGAATACGTCTTTGACTGCACGGTTTCCGCAGAAGATGCTGTGGGCCCAACGGGCGTGCCGCCCGTGAGGCTGACCTATAGCCCATCGTCATATTCGGTGACTTTCAACGGCATTACCGTAGGGTCCCAAACGGCACAGACCCCCCCGTGATGGAAATCAATCTTGCCCCTGCGGGCTAGCTTGATTACAGCCGCAGGCGGAGACGTGGCCGAGTGGTCGAAGGCGCTCCCCTGCTAAGGGAGTAGGCGGGAAACCGTCTCGAGGGTTCGAATCCCTTCGTTTCCGCCACATCACATCTTTTTGAACCATCATTTCCATGACGACCAAACTGGCGTTTACCTTGGAACAATAAGAGCTTGACCGGTTGCGAAAACGTGTACGAACTGCTGGTAGGAAAG
>JBCBME010000413.1:0-2597 GCA_039822945.1 Pseudomonadota bacterium | reverse complement strand
CGGCCTTCCTTCTCAACTTGGTGATGTCCGTCACTGTTGTGATTGCGGTTCTCGCCATCTTCATGGGTTGGCGCGCAGCAATCGTTGTCGGCGGCTCGCTTCTGTTGACCGTGAGCTTGTCGCTCTTTTTCATGAACATCTTCGACATCAAGGTCGAGCGCATCAGCCTCGGGGCCCTCATCATCGCGATGGGCATGTTGGTGGATAACGCGATTGTCGTCGCCGAGGGGATGCAGGTGCAAATGCGGCGCGGGAGACGCGCTATCGAGGCCGCTGACAGTGTCGCACGTCGGACGCAGATCCCGCTCCTCGGGGCGACCGCAATTGGCATCTTGGCTTTTGCGGGCATCGGACTGAGCCCTGATAGCTCAGGCGAGTTCATGTTCTCGCTTTTCGCAGTGATCGCAATTTCGCTGACCGCGTCCTGGGTGCTGGCGGTGACAGCCACGCCTCTTCTGGCCAGTTACTTTTTCAGAACGGAGAGCAGCGCGCAGGCCGCAGATCCGTTCGATAGCGCGTTCTTCAGGGCTTACGGTCGGCTTGTCGGTGGGGCGCTTCGGATCCGATACCTGATTATCATACTCTTGGTCGGGGCGACTTTGGCCGGATTGGCTGGGATGGGCGCAATTCGGCAGCAATTCTTCCCGCCCTCGACCACGCCGATCCTGTATCTGAATTATCAGGCCACACCCGGCACATCGATCCACACGACATCTCAAGATCTTGCAGTATTGGAAGACTGGCTGCTCGATCGGCCCGAGGTGGTGTCTGCAACGACAACCGCAGGCGCCAGCATGACCCGATTTCTGCTGACGTACACGCCTGAGGACCCGGATTCATCCTACGGGCAAATTGTGGTTAGGGTCGGCGAATACGGTCAGATACCGGCACTGCGCGAGGCGCTTACAGCGTTTTCTGCCCGTGCCCTGCCTTGGGCCGAAACCCGCGTGCAGCAAATCATCTATGGGCCTCCCGTGGGCGCAGACGTGGAGGCGCGCTTAAGCGGCCCGGATGCGGCCACACTCCGTAGCCTCGCCGCGCAGGTGCAGGAGGTGTTCGAGGATCAAACCGCCCTTCTGATGGTCGAGCGCACGGATTGGCGGCAGCCGGAATTAGTCACCCAGCCTATCTTTGCGTCCGATCGCGCGCAACGGCTCGGCATTACACGCAACGACCTGGCAATCGTCACGGCTTTGGCCACAGATGGGCTCCAAGCGGGCAACCTGCGCGAGACGGACCGTTTGATCCCGATCATCCTTCGTACGCCAAAAGACCAACAGCTGGTCGGGTCCGAGATCCTCGATCAGCCCATCTACTCCTCAACCGCGGGGGCCTTTACCAGCGTGGCCCAGGTCGTAGATGGTTTTGAGGTCCTGACCCGCAACACGTTGATCCACCGACGTGATCGCGTGCCCACCATCAGCGTTCAGGCCTTTACGGCGCCCGGTGTTTTGCCGCCGGAAGCCTTTGTCGAAGTGCGCGCCGCGGTAGAGGCCATCCCGTTACCCGCCGGGTATCGCATGGAATGGGGCGGGGAGTACGAAACCTCCCTCCAAGCGCAGGAAAGTCTGGCGCGCCAAATGCCCCTGGCCTTGGGCTCCATGTTCCTCATAACCCTCCTGCTCTTTGGTAAAATCCGGCAAACGCTCGTGATCTGGACAGTTGTCCCCATGGCGGTGACAGGGGTCAGCTTTGGCCTCTTGATGACCGGACTGCCCTTTAGCTTTACCGCACTGCTGGGGCTGCTCAGCCTCTCGGGGATGCTGATCAAAAACGCGATCGTCCTGGTAGAAGAGATCGACACCGTCAATTCCGAGGACGGTCTCCCTCAGAGAGAAGCAATTATCGTCGCTTCCATCAGTCGCCTCCGGCCAGTGGTGCTCGCTTCAGCGACGACGATCCTCGGGATGATCCCGCTGCTGAGCGACGACTTCTTCGCCGCCATGGCGGTCTCGATCATGGCTGGCTTGGGCTTTGCCTCGATCCTCACGCTGATCGGCATACCGGCGATTTATCACACGTATCTGCGAAAGGACGATCGAGCCCAAGCGAGCCGAACTGATGCGGCTACACCGACGACTACGGGCGGAGGGGCGCTCCTCGATCCAAAAAATTGCCGCTCAACCCCAGCGTTGAGCCCGAGCCGATTATAGCAAGAAAGGGGCTGATCCATGTATGAAACCATGTCGCCTAGCCAAATTCCAAATCCGAGTATCATTGAGTTCAACGACGAATGGGATGGCATGAAGGCCAATGGCGTATACTCGGGTGAGGTCGGTTTGAGCCTGCCAAAAAAAGGTGTCTCAAGTGGCCTATTTGCTTATCCGAAGGGAAAATACCAGGTTGTATCCTCGGAGCATTGGGCGCTCGGTATCACGCGGCGACCCTTCGAAATTGGATATTGCAGGTTTGGCTCCGCCTCATGTGAACACCGCGACGTCATGGCGAGTGAATTGGTGATTTCTGAGCCTGGCGCGAAATTCGAAGCTGAATTGGTATCTCGAGCTCAGATCCACTACGTTCTCATCTCTGCGGACCGGTTCAATGCAACGCTTGCAGACATGGCAACGATCCCGACCCAATTGGGGCGCGAAAGG
>JBCBME010000412.1:0-2603 GCA_039822945.1 Pseudomonadota bacterium | reverse complement strand
GGCTCCCGGTCACGGTGGGCACGAGATCAGCACCGGCGCGGATTGCACGCAGGTTTGCTTCCTCGAGCCCACCGTGACCGGGAGCCTTCGTGGCGCAGAACTCGACGGGGTAAATGGAGACGCCGTGAGCCTCGGCCTTGATCTCAGCTGGGAAGCTGACGTTTGGGGCCGGATCCGCAGCGCCGAAACAGCGTCGATCCTTGATGCCGTGGCCGAGAATGCAGCGTTTGAGGGCACGCGTCTGTCGCTTGCAGGCGCCGTGGCCGAAGCATGGTTCACCGTGAACGGAAACGCAGAGCTCGTCTTCGTGAACGCCTCCGAGGTGCGGACACAGCGCAGCGCGCTTAACTTCGTGGTTCAGCAGGTGGAAGCAGGGCAGGCGCTCAGCGTCGATGCGAACATCGCTCGCGCGAACGTGGCAACGTCGGAAGCACGGCTCGCCGATAGCCAAAGCGACCTTCAGAACTCAATCCGTGCGCTGGAAGTGCTGCTTGGGCGGTATCCTTCCGCTCAGCTTCGTCCGCGTGGCGGCGTTGGTGGCCTCCCAGGTCGCGTACCGGTTGGACTGCCCGCGCAACTGCTTGAGCGCCGCCCCGACGTGATCGAGGCAGAGCGTCGTCTTGCGGCTGCCTATTACCGGACCGAGAGCGCGCGGGCTGCGCGGCTTCCGACGATTTCGATCAATGCGGATGCCTCGAGCGGTGGCTCGTCACTGTCTGATGTTCTCGACGGCAGCAATGTCGTCTCCTCCCTGATCGCCGGTATCGCCGGTCCGATCTTCGACGGGCAGGGGCGCGCAACCGATGAGCGTATCGCCAATGCACGCCAGACCCAGGCGCTTGAACTCTATGCCGCAACCGCGCTGACGGCCTTCCGCGAAGTGGAGGACGCATTGTCCAGCGAGCAAGCCCTCGCGCGGCAAGCCGGGGCTTTGAGCCGTGCTGTGAACCAGCTACGCCAGGCCCTCGACGTGGAACAGCAGCGGTATGAAGCCGGTGAGATCGGTATCGACCGCGTTGATGATGCGCGCCTGCGCTTCTTTAACGCTCGTCGTGATCTGGTGAATGTGCGTGTCGCGCAGCTTCGCCAGCGCGTTCAGTTGCACCTTGCGCTTGGCGGATCTTTTGAGGATGCGCCTGCGACTGAGACAGTGGTGGCTGCAGCCGCCGAAGGTTGATACGGCCAGAGATCAACGAGACATTTGACGGCAGGCGGAGCGAAAGCTCATAGCCTGCCGTTTTCTTTTTTGGGCGGGTGTCCGCAAAAGGTCCGGCTTATTCGTCAGGCACCCACTCGTGTACGGACGTCGTCGACGGAAAATTCATCGACACGAGAGACACTCAATGCTCGCTTCTCATGGTGAGCCTGAAAGAGGCATTGGAAGTTCACCATGAAACCGCACCTTCGGAGCGCCGAGAGCTGGACGTCTAAAAGATCAAACCGCCGGGTTGCACTTCCAAGTCAGGGCGATGCCATCAGGCAAGGCCGCCGCCATCCAAGTCGTCAGGTCTTCTTTCAGAGTGCGAGCCAAAGCCTCCCTATCGTCCCTTTTGCGCACCCAGAGATTGACCTTGGCGGCCCCTCGAGCCCCGATGGCGGGGTAGATGTAAAAGCAGCCGAGATACTCGCCCGTCGCATCGCGTAGGATCCAGGAGAATGACCGTTTCTCGGTGAACTCACGCTCATGCCACGCGAGGTCAATCGCGTTGTCCTCAAAAGTAAGGCCGTCAGGCCATTCACCCGGGCCTGGGCTCAGTAGGCTGCACGCCTCCATGACGACCTCGTAGTCTTCCTGTGTCTGCGCTGGAGACAGTGGGGTCATATCGCAGTGCGGGAGCGACACCGTCCGGGGTAGGTCTGTTTCAGCAAAGTCCGGGTGCGGTTCCATGCGACGGGGTCCTTTCGGATGGGGCTGCTGACAGCCGCATATCGACAAAGCGCGTCCGCGTCATCCGTGGATCAGATCTCGAAGTCTGCGAAGATCGCGGCATGATCTGATCCGGCATTCCGCCAGTTGTCTATGGTGGGAAAGGCTGAAACAGTCGGCGTCTGACCTGCCAGATATTCTGGCGGCATTCCGCGTCGTTCGAGGCCTGCACTGCGAAAGCTGCCGCGGAGCCCATCAGATATAAGGATGTAGTCTATCTGCTGCGCACGCCCCTCATACACGTAGCTCCAGCGTGCAGCGTCTGGTAGTCCTTCAAGCTCAAGCGCGTCGGTGAGCGCGGGCATCGACAGGAGTGGAGAGAGCGGGTCACTGGCAGGCGTGTCATTGAGGTCACCCAGAACGATCACTTTGTCAGTGGCCAGATTATACCGCGTCCCAAGGATCGACTTGATCTCATTGGCTTGCGCCTTTCGCCTGTCATCGCCCCCTCGACTCTTCGATTTGAGGTGATTTGCAAGCACGTGCACGGGCCCGGCTGGCGTGAGGACCTCCACCTCTAGGCAATCGCGGGAGAAGATCCGTTTTCCCTCTGTGTCAGTGGTGAAGATGTTTGTTCGCACGTTTCCCAGCGGGTGTTTCGAGTAGATGCCCACATCAATCCCCCGCGGATCGGTGATGCAGTCGATCAGCACATTGTAGGGATAGCGGCTTTCAA
>JBCBME010000411.1:0-2609 GCA_039822945.1 Pseudomonadota bacterium | reverse complement strand
ATCGCGGTATAAAGGCCCATCTCCGGTGGCAGGCCCGCAATGGTGGCGAAGGCCACGCCTTGCGGGATCACGATAGCTGCGTTGGAAAAGCCCGCGAAGGCATCGGCGCTGGGCACGACGCCCAGCACGACGCCGATCATGAGGGCCGAAAAGGCCACGATGTCATAGCGGATGCGCCCCCACAGCAGCATGGCGAAGACGCCGCCGAAGAGGGAAAAGAGGATGATCTGGTCGGTCGTCATGGGGTCTGGGTATCCTCTGTCCCTTGGGTGGTCACGGGGAATACGCGCAGGCGGCGTGATTGGTTGCCGCGCTTGGGTCTATCGGTCCACCGCGGTCGCGCTTCCCAGCTTCGGCTTGCGAGCGGGGCGGCGCGCGCCCTATATACCCGCAACAGTCAGGACATGTGGAGAAAACCCATGGCAGGCCATTCCAAATGGGCAAACATTCAGCACCGCAAGGGGCGTCAGGACAAGCTGCGCGCAAAGATCTTTTCGCGCCTGTCCAAGGAAATCACCGTCGCGGCCAAGATGGGTGATCCCGATCCCGACAAGAACCCGCGGCTGCGTCTGGCGGTCAAGGAAGCCAAGTCGAACTCGATGCCCAAGGACAATATCGAGCGCGCCATCGCCAAGGCCTCCGGCGGGGAGGGCGATGATTACGAAGAGATCCGCTATGAAGGCTACGGGCCCGGCGGGATCGCCATCATCGTGGAAGCGATGACGGACAACCGGAACCGCACCGCTTCCTCCGTGCGCTCCACCTTTGGCAAGCATGGCGGCAATCTGGGGGAGACGGGCTCTGTGAGCTTCATGTTCGATCGCAAGGGCGAGGTGGTCTACCCGGTGGATGCAGGCGACGAGGACACGATCATGATGGCCGCGCTGGAAGCCGGGGCCGAGGATGTGGAGACCTCTGAGGACGGGCACTTCATCTACTGCGCCGATACCGATCTGGCGAGCGTGTCGGACGCGCTCGAAGCGGAGCTCGGCGAGGCTGAGTCCACCAAGCTCATCTGGAAACCGCAGACGACGACAGAGCTCGATCTCGACGGGGTGCAAAAGATCATGCGCCTCATGGAGGTGCTCGAGGACGACGATGACGTCCAGCGCGTCACCGCAAATCTCGAAGTGTCCGACGACGTCGCAGCGGAGCTCGAAGCCGCAGGCTAGGGCGCGGCGACAACCGCGTCAAAGAGGCCGAGCGCCCCGCTTTGCATGTCAAAGGCAGGGGTGATCGTGGCAATCTTGCGCGCGAATTCGGCCCGCAGGCGGCGCGCCTCCGGCCCTGTCATATCCCCAAACTGCCAGACCGGGCTCTGGTAGTCGTTGATGCGAAAGCGCGTCTGGCGCGCCAGCGGCGTGGCCGTGGCGGCCACACCTTCACCCTTGATGCGCGCAACAGACAGCGTGAGCCCGTCGACGGTATCACGCTGGCGCAAGCTGCCAGCGAGGCGCGCGGCGGTCACGGCCTCGGTCACCGGGCGCTCAGAGGCGCGGTAATCGGCGGTCCACCAGGGGCCCTCACTCGTGCTCAGGCAGCTTTCCTGCTCTTCAGGGGTGTGGGCCATGTCGCAGCGTGGGCTGTCGACATACTCAAAGAAGGTCACCATCTCGTCCCGGATCATGCCGGAGCGGTAGGTGGGGAGCGTGGCAAACCCGGTGGCCTTGCCCGAACGCAAAAGCGCGAAACACGCCGCATCGCAGGTGAGGGTGTCGATGCTCGCCCCGTCACGCTCGAGGACAAGCCGTCCCGCGGTCAGGGGGGCTGCGGGCAGCATGTCATAGCTCGCGGCAAAGGCCTCTGTCCGCTCGGTGGCGGCACCGGGGTCGAGCACGACATGGGCCACGAGAAACGGGCTGAGGACGCCGATGACGCCAAGCACGGGTGCGGACCAGCGCGCCCGCACCACGGAGCCGAGGCTCCGCGCGACCGTGTATCCGGCGACTGCAATCGTCAGCGTGGGCAGCAGAAGCAGCGCGCTCGCCACTAGCGGGGCATGCTCGGCCAGAAAGGACCCCTCTGCGACGCCCGCCCCCAACCGCGTAAACAAGAGGCCACTCAGAGCCGCGAGCATTAGCGTCGCGGCGAGGGGCGTTTTCGCAAGTCTGGTTGCCATGGGCATTTCCTCCTGCGGGAGAGGATCCAACGATGAGCATAGCCTCAAGGCCATCTTCGGGAAAGACGATGGCAATTCGGTGCCTTGTGCCGCCCCCGCGAAAGGCGCACGGTCGCGACATGGCAGGACGGCCCCTCTACGGTGTATTCTGGATGGTGATCACGGGCCTCCTCTTTGTGGGGGTGGCCTCGGTGGTCAAACATCTGGGTGGCCGGGTGCCCGCGGCAGAAGCCGCATTTCTGCGCTATGTGCTTGGCCTTGTTTTCCTTTTGCCGATGCTCGGGCCCATGTGGCGCGAGGGGCTGACGCGGTGGGCGGCGGGCATGTTCGCGCTTCGGGGATTTGCCCATGCGCTCGGCGTGATCACGTGGTTTTTCGCCATGGGAATCCTGCCGGTGGCCGAGGTTGCCGCCCTCAATTACCTCACGCCCATCGGGGTGACGATCGGCGCGGCTCTCTTTCTCGGAGAGCGACTCGCGCTTCGCCGGAT
>JBCBME010000410.1:0-2609 GCA_039822945.1 Pseudomonadota bacterium | reverse complement strand
GGGGGAGATCTCGCAGCGTGGCGAGCCCCTCCTGAAAGAGCGCGCCCACCTCGAGCGCGCGGGCGCAAAGCCCCTCGCTTTCGATGATCTCGATATTCTTCAGAGCCGCCGCGCAAGCGACGGGGTGGCCCGAATAGGTATAGCCGGACGTGTACCACCGCGGCTCTGCGGCGAGCGTATCCCAGATTGCCTCGGAAAAGAGCATGGCGCCGATGGGCTGGTAGCCCGATGACAGGCCCTTGGCGCAGCAGAGAATGTCGGGCCGCGCGCCGTACCGATCCTCTGATGCGAACATGTGCCCGATGCGCCCGAAGCCGGTGACGACCTCGTCAGCCACAAAAAGGATGCCATGTCGCTGGCAGGCCGCTGCCATGGCGCTGAGATAGCCCTCGGGCGGCATGATCACCCCGCCAGACGCCTGGATCGGCTCAGCGAAGAAGGCGGCGACGCGCTCGGCTCCGATCTCGGCGATCTTGGCCTCCAACTCAGCCACGCAGCGTTCGACCGTGGCGCTTCCCCGCAGCGTGTCGGGGGCCGAAATGTGGTGGATCGTCTGTTCTTCGTAGCGAAACTCTGGCGCGCGGTCGCCGTCGCGATTGCCGATCGACATGCTGATATGCGTGGAGCCATGGTAGGCGTGCTCGCGGGCGATGATGTGGTGTCGCCCGACAAACCCTCGCGCGGATTGCACAAAGCACGCCATGCGGTAGGCGCTGTCGATGGCAGTAGAGCCGCCCGTGGTGAAATGCACATGGGTGAGGCCCGTCGGCGCGAGATGCGCGAGCTTTGCCGAGAGCGCTGCCGACGGAGCGTTCGACATGTCCCCGAAGGTCGACGAAAACGCGAGCTTCTCGGCCTGCTTCGCAATCACATCGGCCATCTCGCGGCGGCCGAGACCTATGTTGGTGTTCCAGAGTCCACCCACAGCATCGAGGTAGCGGTTCCCCGCCACATCCCAGACAGAGCATCCCTCGCCCCGCTCAATCACAACAGGCGGCATGCCCTCGCCCGTGTACTGCCAGGGCCGCAGCGCATGGGCCATATCCATTTGAGTGAGATCGTTCATCTCGCGTCGTCCTCGTGGCGGCGGGGGTGGGTGGGCGGAGCCGTCACGAGGACGACGCGACAGGTGCCGCGCGCTCCACCAGACGGGCAAAGAACGACGCCCCCACGGGTGAGACCGCATCGTTGAAATCATAAGACGGGTTATGGACCGTCGGTCCGTCCCCCTGCCCTAGGAAGAGATACGCGCCTGGGCGGGCATTGAGCATGTAGCTGAAATCCTCGGCCCCCATCTCGCGGCCGGTATTGGCCTCCACCTTGTGGGCCACGTCGCGCGCGACCTCGGCCGCGAAGGCCGCCTTGGCCGGATCGTTCACAGTGGCCGGATAGCCCCGCTCGTAGCGCAGCGTCGCCTCCACGCCGTAGGCCGCTGCATGTCCGGCGACGATCTCGCTCAAACGCTGCTCCACCATGTCCTGCACGTCGGCCTCGAACGTGCGCACCGTTCCGTTGAGATAGGCCGTATCGGGGATGACGTTGTCGGTCGTGCCGGTGTGGATTTGCGTGACCGAGACCACGAGATCCTGCATCGCACGGTGGTTGCGGCTCACAATCGTTTGGATCGCACCTGCAATGCCCACGGCCGCCACAACCGGGTCGGCCGCGTCGTGGGGCATGGCGCCGTGTCCGCCGCGCCCCTTGATGTCGATGTCGAATGTATCCACCGCCGCCATGATGGGCCCGGGTGTGGTGTAGAGCATCCCCTCCTCGTAGTTGGGCGCGTTGTGGATGCCGTAGACCTCCGTGATGCCGAAGCGCTCCATGATCCCCTCACGGACCATGACGTCACCGCCGCCGCCGCCCTCTTCTGCAGGCTGAAAAATCAGCGCCACGCGGCCCGCAAAGTTACGGGTCTCGGAAAGGTAGCGCGCTGCCCCAAGGAGCATCGTGGTATGGCCGTCATGGCCGCAGGCATGCATCTTTCCCGGCACCGTCGAGGACCATTCCGCGCCTGAGGTTTCGTCCATGGGAAGCGCATCCATGTCTGCCCTGAGCCCCACTACGGGGCCCTCCCCCTGCCCTGAAATGATCGCCACGATCCCGCTCGTCGCGATGCCCTCGTGGATCTCATCAACACCGAACTCACGGAGCCGCTCGGCCACGAAAGCCGCCGTCTCGTGGCAGTCAAAACCAAGCTCGGGGTGCTGGTGCAGGTGGCGCCGCCAGGCCGTCATATCCTCAGCGAATTCAGCGATACGGTTGACGATTGGCATGGCTTCCCCCTCTTTGACCTCAAGCTACAGGCGGGGAGCGAAAGCGCAATGGCTGACGATCTGATACATGACCCGGACGGTGGGATGCCAAGGCTTCTCGAGATCATGCGGCGCCTGCGGGACCCGAACTCGGGCTGTCCCTGGGACATCGAGCAGACGTTTGAGACCATCGCGCCCTACACGATCGAGGAAGCCTACGAGGTCGCTGACGCCATCGCGCGCGGCGATCGCCACGACTTGCGTGACGAACTCGGCGATCTCCTGTTCCAGGTCGTCTATCACGCGCGGATGGCTGAGGAGCAGAACGCGTTCGATCTCACCGACGTTGTCGAT
>JBCBME010000409.1:0-2609 GCA_039822945.1 Pseudomonadota bacterium | reverse complement strand
CGGCGTCGCTCAGACACTGGGCTTTGGCGTTGAGCAGTTCGTGGCAGGCATGCAGCGGATCGGCATCTCTGGCCTGACGAACGAAGGCGGCACAGCCAATGTCACCGGCGTCTGAGCGACGCCGAGAATGGTGGCGACCACGGCGACGATGTCGATCAGGTTGCCGAGCGGCCCGGACAGCGACTTGCCAAAGAGCGGCGTGAGCGAGGAGCGCATCGTGAGCGGCAGACCGCGACGATAGCAGAAGAAGCCGAGCGCGAGGCCCGCAACCGCGTAACAGGCCCACGCGCCGAGGCCCCAATGCAGGAAGGACCACTTGTAGGCGGAGCGGATGGTCTCCTCCGAGGATCCCGGGACAAATCCCTGAATGACGTCAGGGTTGTTGCCGAAGTGATAGACCGGTTCCGCGACCGCCCATGTCAACATGCCCACGCCGATACCGGCGCCGAACATCATGGAAAACCACGAGAAATTCGAAAACTCTGGCCTATCACTTTCGAGGCCAAGCTTGAGCCGCCCCGCCGCAGGCCAGAGCGCCAGGACAAAGCAAAGCAGCACGAACCCGGCGACGATGTAGACGTACCAGTAAGCCGTGTTTGCAAGGATGAAGCTGTTGATGGCGTTCAGGACGCGTCCGGCTTGTTCCGGAAAGACGACGGCCCACACCACAAGAGCGGCAACGATGATCTTCGAGATCACCGCCACCGATTTCGAGAAGCCCGAATAAAAACCGCTGTCAGCGGTCTTGATATCAAGCTCCATCAATGGGGGTTTGATAGGCATGATTGTTCCCTGTTGTTTTGTTATGATTTTATGACAACACGAAAGAAGCACTTCCCAAAGAAGAATCTCGAACTAACTAACGAAAGTTGCGCAGCTAGAAGCCTCGAAGACGGTCCTTCACCCGCCGCAATCAATGGGCCCCCGATCTGAAAAATGTAATTACCCCATGGGCTTGGCCGGCGCTGCCTCAGCATCCTGGTGTTTCGTCTCCGTACCTGGCAAAACCGACGCATCTCATGAGATCGGAATTCGGCCAACACGCCTCCAGCGCCTTCCGTCTCGGTCGCGCTCCAGGGTGAGTCCTTCCTTCTTGTTCTGATCTGCAGAGGCACCCTAAGCTGCATTCAGCGCGCTTGCGGCGCGTTTAAAATTTGATGGAGCGATTTGATGACGAGACTGATGAGAGGCGCGGTGATTTGCGCGCTTTGTGTAGCAGCGGCACCCACCAAGGCCGAAAGCCTGCTTTTTGACTACTATTCGATGCTCTCGGTGGGGGACACGTACAACTCCCGCGGGGCCCCTCTCAACGATGTCTGCGCCATCGTGCAGCAGGACCGCGCCAATGTGCACCGGTTTGGAAACCCGGACGGCGATCGTCCCGACACGTTCTTTACCACGCCCGACAGGCGCGCCATGACCGCGGGTCGTTGCGACTATGACCCGAGCTACCACACGGTTGAGCGCATCCGCAGCCAGTTTATCGGCTTCGTTTACGTGCGCGTCTTTGGCACGGGCTCTGTGGTCACCCGCGTCCAGATCTCCGAGGGTGCGGGCTAGCCTAGCTGCACGAGCGCGTGGCGCTTTTTGCCGGCGCTGAGCTTGATAGGTGAGCTCAGCGCATTGGCATCGAGCATGAGGCCCGCATCGTTGAGCGGAGCGTCGTCGAGCCGCGCGCCGTTCTCTGCAATAAGGCGTTTGGCTTCCTTGCCAGACTTCGCGAGCCCCGCGCGCGTGATGAGCTGCACCACAGAGATCCCGTCCCCCACATCTTCAGCGCTCAACGTTAGCGTGGGGAGGTCGTCCCCCACGCCGCCCTTCTCGAAGACCTCGCGCGCGGTGGCCTCTGCAGCCTGAGCGGCTTCGGCCCCGTGCAAAAGTGCCGTGACCTCATTGGCCAGACGGATCTTGGCCTCGTTGATCTCGGCACCTTCGAGGGCACCCAGCCTGTCACACTCCTCGACCGGCAACTCAGTGAAGAGTTTCAGGAACTTGCCCGTGTCGGCATCGGTCGTGTTGCGCCAGAACTGCCAGAACTCGTAGGGCGAAAGCATGTCGCCGTTGAGCCAGACTGCACCCCCCTGGCTCTTGCCCATTTTGCGGCCGTCAGACGTCGTCAGAAGCGGGGTCGTGAGGCCGAAGATCTCCGTCTCCGCCACGCGGCGCGTCAGGTCGATCCCGTTGATGATGTTCCCCCATTGATCGGAGCCGCCCATCTGCAGGAGACACCCATACCGGCGGTTCAGCTCGAGAAAATCGTAGGCCTGCAGGATCATGTAGTTGAACTCGAGAAAGCTCAGCGATTGCTCCCGGTCTAGGCGGCTCTTGACGCTCTCAAAGCTCAGCATCCGGTTCACCGAGAAATGCCGCCCGATATCGCGCAGAAACTCGAGGTAGTTGAGCCCGTCGAGCCATTCGGCGTTGTTGAGCATCCGCGCGTCGCTGGGCCCATCGCCGTAGGTGATGAGCTTTGCAAAGACTTGCTTCATGCCCGCGATGTTGGCGTCGATCTGCTCGGGCCCCAGAAGCGGGCGCTCATCCGAGCGAAAGCTCGGATCGCCCACCTTTGTCGTGCCGCCCCCCATGAGCGTGATCGGCTGGTGGCCGGT
>JBCBME010000408.1:0-2621 GCA_039822945.1 Pseudomonadota bacterium | reverse complement strand
CGCCCGACGTCCCCGGCACCCATCGCCTGCTGGGCCATCACAAGATCGTCCCGACCAATCTGCCCAAGATCACGAAGCTGCTGCGCTCGAGCCCGCCGGATGCGATCCTCATCTGCGCCGATATCCGCAGCGCGATGCTGACCTACCTCCTGTCGCCCCTGCACCGCCGCCGCTACCGGATCGGGATCCATGGCAGCGAGGTGAGCAAGCTCTCGGGCCGCTCTCCGCTGATCTACCTGGCGCGGCGTGCCTACCATAACGCGGATATGATCGCGGCCAATTCCAAGGACACCCTCGACGTCTTCGTCGAAGAGACGGGCTATCGCGGGCGGGCCGTGGTGGCGCATCTCGGGACGGACCCGCAGTGGTTTGAGCCCGCCTCCGGGCCCTTCGAGCATCCAGAGCTCGCGGCGCTTTCCAGCAATCGGCTGATCTTTTGCTGCGTGGGGCGTGTTGAGCGGCGCAAGGGGCAAGTCAACGCTGTGAAGGCGCTGGCAAAGGCGCGCGACGCCCATGGTCTCGCCGCCCCGATCCTCGTGATCGCCGGACATATCGAAGATCCGGACTACGCCGCAGAGGTCGCGGAGGCCGCGCACGAGGCCGGTCTCGACCTGATCGTGACGGGGCGGTTGAGCCTTGACGACATCAAGCGGCTTTATGCCCGCGCCATCTGCAACATTCTCCTTGCAGAGAACGTACCGGGGCGGCGCGAGGGCTTTGGGCTTGTCCTTGTCGAGGCGGCAGCGCTCGGGTGCCCGTCCATCGCCTCTGACGTGGGCGGGATCCCTGAGGCGCTGGGGGAAACTGGGGCGAAAGTGCCTGCCGGTGACATTGAGGCCGCGGCCCTTGCGGCGAGCAGGTTTGCAGCGGATGACCATTACCGCGCGGGTGCGGCGGATGCTGCCCGCGAGCATGCGCGGGCGTTCAGCTGGGTCGCGTGCGCGGCAGCCACCTTTCCGGAGCTGCGTCTGGAATAGGCGGCAACGCTAGGCGTCCCACCTCAGATGCCGTCCACGGCTCCCCAAGAGACGCCGGGCAAGATCCGCCCCATGTTGTCCGAGGACGAGCCGTGGGCGATAGACGCAGAGGGCCCCGAGAAGCGACGCCGTGCCGACCACGCCAGCGGCAAGGACGAGCATGGGTGCGAGGCCCTCGAGCGCCGATCGCACCAATGTGCCGACCCCCAGAACAAAGAGCGAGACCGCGAGCGGTGACAGATGAAGCGGCAGCACATCGCGCCAATGCAGATCGATCCTGCGCCACGCCAGATGGCAGACGACGAGGTACCGCGCGAAATGCGCCCCGGCGATGCCCAGCACCACCGCGTTGAGCGAAACGCCCGCCAAAAGGATGACCGCGATGATGATCCCCGCGATACAGACAAGCTGCGGCCAAATTGCGGTGTAAGGCTCCCCCAAGGCCTCAAAGATGGCGCTTTGCAACCGCTGCCCGAGCACCGGGTAGAGCGCGAGGCCAAAGACGGCGAAAGGAAACTCCGCCGGGCCCCACTGGTTGCCCAGAAGGATCGCGATCATCTCGGGCGCGAAGACCGCGCAGAAAATGCCCGTGGGCAGCGCCATAAGGGCGGTGAGCGCGGTGCCATGGAGGGCGGCGTTGCGCAGCCGCTCCGGGCTTTGCTGAACCTTCGACATGGCAGGGAACGCCGCGTTGCGAATGATCCCGTCAAAGAGGCTTCCGGCTGTCGTCGTCAGGAACGTGGCCCGCGAGTAAAACCCGAGATCGGCCACGCCGAACTGCCGCGCGAGGAGAAACCGGTCCACGCTTTGCGACAGGAAGACGAAGGGCGCCATGACCGCAAATCCGATAGAGAGCGGCAAAAGCTCCCGCAGCGCCGCAAAATCGAGATTGGGACGCGGCATCGACTGGCGCAGGGACCAGCCGAGGAAGGCGGTCCAGACGATGGCCTCGGCGATGCTCATGAAGACGATCGACCAATAGCCAAAGCCCGCATAGGCCAGCGGTATGGCCACGAGGTAGCCGCCAACGCTCCAGCTCACGAGGGACGCGATCGCAATCTCCCGGCTGCGCATCTGGCGCGCAAGAAGACCCTCGAAGATCCCCCCGATCATCCGTGCGAGGATCATGATGGCCATGAGCCGCGTGATGAGCTCGGCCTCAGGCACCCGCAGGAGGGCGGCAAAGAGCGGGGCGCAGACCCATGCCAGCGTGGCGAGCACAACCCCGGCGGCGGCAGCCGTGGAAAGCGCCACGCCGACATGCCTGTCGGAGAGGTCGGTGCGTTGCACGATGGCGCGGGACAGCCCCAGATTTCCCAGCATGATCGAAAAGTCGACGATGATGAGTGACGCCACCGCGATCCCGAAAGCATCCGGGCTCACCAGACGCGCTAGAATAGCCACCGACAGCATGCGGATGATGATGCGGCCCGCCGCGCCGAGCCCGTTCCACGCGGCACCGCCCATGGCCTTTTGCGTCAGGCTTGGCGCTTCACTCACCGCTCGCCCCTACCCTGCTGAAGCGCCGGAACCATCAGCCGCGCCTGCGTTTTTCTGACAAAGGCGCGGAAGAGCTGCTCAAGCAGAAGGGGATCCTTCATCACCAGGCGTGCAGCCTCCCGAAACCCCGCCGCCTTGAGCGAG
>JBCBME010000407.1:0-2643 GCA_039822945.1 Pseudomonadota bacterium | reverse complement strand
GCCGCGCCGTGGCCAATGCGCCCAAGGTGCTCCTTGCCGATGAGCCCACCGGCAATCTTGATCCCGAGACCTCCGACACCGTCTTCGAGGCGCTTTTGCGCCTCGTGCGGCGCGACGGCATGGCAGCCCTCGTTGCCACCCACAACCCCGCCCTCGCGGCGCGCTGCTGCTCCCCACCTGAAAGCTCTGCGGGGCGGTGGGTGGCGCGCGCCTCGAGCCCGACTTCTCCCAGCAGCCCCATGGCACGTTTGGTGGCGGCCGCACGGCTCACGCCCGCGGAAAGCTGCGGCAGAAGGATGTTTTCGAGCGCCGTGAACTCCGGCAGGAGATGGTGGAACTGGTAGACAAATCCCAGCGTCGCGCGTCTGAGCCCCGTACGCTGGCGGTCGGATTTCGTGGCCTCGGCCCCGTCGATGATCACCTGCCCCGCATCGGCGGTATCCAGGAGCCCCGCGATGTGGAGGAGCGTGGATTTGCCGGAGCCGGACGGGGCCTCGAGCGCCACGAGCTCGCCTGCACTCAGGCTGAGATCAAGCCCCGCAAGCACGCTGATTTCGTTGGGCTTTCCACGGTTGTAGCCCTTCGAGACGCCCCTCAGCGCCAGAACCTCACTCATAACGCAGCGCCTCCACCGGGTTCAGGCGCGCCGCCGCGCGGGCCGGGAAGATCGTCACCGTGAAGGAGAGAAAGAGCGAAAGCGCCACCGAGCGGAAGACATCCCACGCCTTGAGCTCGGCGGGGAGTTCGTAGAGCCCGCGGATGGAGGGATCCCAGACCCCGCCGCCCGAGACGTAATTGACGACCGAAAAGATCTCCTGGATCCAGACGACAAAGCTGACGCCGAGCACGACGCCGAGCGCCGTGCCCACCAGGCCGATTCCGGCCCCGCAAAGGAAAAAGACGCGCATCACCGCGCCTTCGCTCAGCCCGATGGTGCGCAGGATCCCGATGTCGGCGCCCTTGTTTTTGACCAGCATGATGATGCCCGAGACGATATTCATCGCCGCAAGGAGGACGAGGACGGACAGGATAATGAACATCACGTTGTCCTCGATCGTGAGCGCCCTGAGAAAGCTCGCCGCGCTGTCCTGCCATGTCCAGATCACGGCGCGGTCTCCGGCGGCGTCGAGCAGGCGCCAATTGTAGGCCTCGATCTCTTCTGGGTTCTCCACCATCACCTCGATCTCGTCGGCCACGCCGTCGCGATTGAAGTAAAGCTGCGCCTCCTCGAAAGGCATGTAGATGCGGGTCTGGTCGATGTCGAAGCGCCCGGCGGTGAAGATATAGCCCACCGCGTAGCTTTTGACGCGGGGCGAGGTGCCGAAGGCCGTGCGCACGCCGTTGGGCGAGATGAGCTTGATGAAATCACCGAGGCCGAGGCCAAGCTCCCGCGCCACGCCGGAGCCTATGGCGACGCCTTCTGTGAAGTCGCTCAGCTGCCCGATGGCGGCCTCTGGCGACGCGATCCTGGGCACCCCCTCGAGATCCTCAAGCGTGATGCCGTAGACCTCTACACCCGTGTTGCGGTCGCCGACATTGGCCATGACCTGCCCCCGCACCAGCGGAGCTGCGCGGGTCACGCCCGGGATAGAGGCAATGGCGGCGGCGACCTCGTCGTAGTTGGCGAAGGTGCGCGAGGGGTCGTCGAACGTGGAACCCTGGTAGACTGTCACATGGGCATTGGCCCCGAGGATCGTGTCGACGAAATCCGCGCGAAAGCCCGAGCGCACGGCGAGCGTGATGATGAGCGCGGCCACCGCGAGCATGATCCCGATGATCGAGATCCACGTCATGGTGCTCACACCGCCCTCGGCGCGGCGGGCGCGCACGTAGCGCCAGGCGATCAGCCATTCATGGGCAGCAAAGGGGCGGGCCGTGCTCATGCGGTGCGGGCCTCCTGGTGGGCTGTGCGCGCTTCTTCGAGCTTCGCCAGAAGGCGCGGCGCAGCGGTTTCAGCGTTTCGGATCGGGTGCATCGCGGCGAGAACCCGCCGCCCCTGCGTGACAAGGATCGTGGGGCTTACATAGAGCTCGTGCGCCAGAATAAAGCGCGGCAGATCAAGGGCAAAGGCCAACTCGAGCCGCGGATCGCTCAGGAGCGTGTAGGGCAGCGCGAGGCGATGCGCGGCCTCGGCCTGATCCGCCTCGGATTGGCCGGAGACCCCAAAGACCTCCCCAATGCCTGCGCGGCGCACGGCCTCGTAGGTGTCGCGGAAAGAGCACTGCACAGGACGTGGCATTCTCGGCCTCCTCCACCTCCTCCCACCCGTCGGGGAAGGCCACGCCGGGCCGGCCCATGAGCGGATAGGTGAAGATCACGGCAGGTGCGGTGAGCATCGCCAGATCAACGATTGTCCCGTCCTGTGCAGTGAGCGCGATCGGGGGAAGGACCTTGCGGACCGCGTAAGAGATGTCCCCCTCGTATTCGACGAAGGGGATGTCGTCGTCGTCCTCGTCCTCCACCTCGTAGCGGGCGTCGGCAGTGCTTGCGGCCTCCATCACGTCCACCTGACGTTGAAGCCGTCGCCTGCGGAGGCGGCGCAGGGGCCAGCCGAGGATGAGCGCGAGGAGGGACCACACCCCGTAGCCCGCCAAAAAGCACACACCGGCAAAGGCCGCGCCCTCCACTGTCAGCGGCAGCGCG
>JBCBME010000406.1:0-2646 GCA_039822945.1 Pseudomonadota bacterium | reverse complement strand
GATGCCGCCTCTGTTGAAACGAGGCGCTGGTTTCGCGTCCGTGATTTGAGTGCCGACAACAAGGACGCCTCAGACTACGACCCCGTCACCGAGGGAGACCGCGCCGCAGAAGCTGCGATCCGCGCGGTCCTTGCCGTCGAGCGCCCCGATGACGCGATCCTTGGAGAGGAAGAGGGGCGCAAGCCCGGCACCACGGGCCTCACTTGGGTTCTCGATCCCATCGATGGGACGCGGGGCTATGTGGCAGGTACCCCCACTTGGGGCACGCTCATCTCGGTCGCCGACGACAGTGGGCCGCTCTTTGGCATCGTCGACCAGCCCTATATCGGGGAGCGCTTCGAGGGCGGCTTTGGCGTGGCGAGCTACTCTGGCCCCGCCGGCACACGCCCCCTTGAGACCTCGCAGCGCGACACGCTGAGCGAGGCGGTCCTTTTCACCACGTTTCCCGAACTCGGAACGGAGGCGGAGCGGCAGGCCTTTCAGGCCGTGCGCACCGAGGCCAAGCTCACGCGCTATGGCATGGATTGCTATGCGTATGCGCTGGTGGCAGCCGGGCACGCGGATCTCGTCATCGAGGCTGGGCTCAACGCCTATGACATTCAGGCGCCCATCGCCGTGGTGCAGGCCGCAGGCGGGATCGTCACCGATTGGGAGGGGGGGCCGGTCCATGACGGGGGCCGCGCGGTCGCGGCGGCCAATGCCGCGCTCCACGCCGCCGCACTGGAAAGGATCAACAGTGTCTGAGACGCTCCTCCGCGGGGCCGCGCGTGTCGTTACGATGGATGACGACCGCCGCATCCTCGATGGTGCGGACATCCTCATCCGGGACGGCGTGATCGCGGAGGTTGGGACGGGCCTCTCCGCCCCGGGGGCTCAGATCCAAGACATGGCGGGCTGCGTCGTGACGCCCGGCCTCGTGAACACGCATCACCATCTCTATCAGACGATGACGCGTGCGGTGCCCGCCGCGCAGAATGCGAGCCTCTTCGGCTGGCTCCAGACGCTCTATCCCATCTGGGCGCGCATGGTGCCGGAGGATTTCCACGCCTCTGCGCAGGTGGGGCTGGCGGAGCTGGCGCTTTCGGGCTGCACAACGACGTCCGATCACCTTTACCTCTACCCGAACGGCGCGCGCCTTGATGACACGATCACGGCGGCCGCGGAGGTGGGGCTGCGCTTTCACCCCACGCGCGGTGCGATGTCGATCGGGGAAAGCGCGGGCGGCCTGCCCCCTGACAGCCTTGTGGAGGAGGAAGCCGCGATCCTTGAGGATTGCATCCGCGTCATCGACGCGTTCCACGATCCTACCCCCGGCGCGATGGTGCGGGTGGGCGTGGCCCCCTGTTCGCCCTTTTCGGTGAGCCGGGAGCTCATGCGCGACGCAGCGCTCCTTGCCCGCGACAAGGGCGTCATGCTCCATACCCATCTCGCTGAAAACGACGATGACGTGGCCTACAGCCTTGAGCGCTTTGGCTGCCGCCCCGGGCAATATGCGGAAGACTTGGGCTGGGTCGGCAGCGATGTCTGGCACGCCCACTGCGTGAAGCTCGACCGCACCGAGATCGATCTTTTTGCGCGGACGCATACGGGCGTGGCGCATTGCCCGTGCTCGAATTGCAGGCTGGCCTCTGGCGTGGCCCCTGTGCGGGCCATGCGCGACGCGGGCGTGCCCGTGGGTCTTGGTGTGGATGGCTCGGCCTCCAATGATGCCGGCAACCTCATCGACGAGGCGCGCCAGGCGATGCTGCTCCAAAGGCTCGTGGGCGGGGCAGGGGCCATGGGCCCCATGGAGGCCCTGGAGATCGCCACGCGCGGCGGGGCCGAGGTGCTGGGGCGGGGCGGAGAGATCGGCCAGATCGCGCCCGGCATGCGCGCGGATCTCGCCATCTGGGACACGCGGGGCGTCGAAAGCGCGGGCAGCTGGGATGTGGCCGCGCTCCTTCTGGCAGGGCCGCGGCGGGTGGCGCATCTCTTCGTCGAAGGACGCCAGATCGTGCGCGACGGCGAAATTGTAAGCTTTGACCTCGACCGCGCGCTCGGCGCTCAGGCCCGCGGGCTCAGGCGCCTCATGGCCTGAGGCGACGCACCCCGCCCACCCAGAGATCATGCACCGCGCGGTCATCGCCCATCATGATGGTGGGAAAGATCGCCTCCCAAGGGTCCTGCGCGTGGCCATATCGCTGCGCGAGAGCAGGCGTAGACGCGAGATCGAGGACGCAGATATCGGCCTCCGCCCCCGGCGCGAGCCGCCCGATGCGCCCCTCAAGGTGGAGCGCACGGGCCGAGCCCTCAGTCGCGAGCCATAAAAGCTCCGCTGCGTGGAGCGCTTGGCCCCTCAGTTGCGCGATCTCATAGGCCGCCGCCATCGTGCGCAGCATCGAGAACGACGAGCCCCCGCCCGTATCGGTTGCCAGACCCACGGGGATCTGCCGCGCGAGCCCCATGTCGAAGAGGCCCGAGCCGATGAAGGTATTCGATGTGGGGCAGTGGACGAGCGCCGCGCCCGTCTCCCCGATGCGTGCGATTTCGCGCTCCGTCAGGTGGATCGCATGCCCGTAGACCGCCCGCGCGCCCAAAAGCCCGAAACGCTCGTAGACATCGAGGTAATCCCGCGCGTCCGGGAAGAGCTCCCGCATCCAGGCGAGC
>JBCBME010000405.1:0-2653 GCA_039822945.1 Pseudomonadota bacterium | reverse complement strand
GGCGAGCCGAACATGACGCCGATCTTCATGCGGATCTGGTTGATGAAGATCACCATGCACTGCGAACGGCTGATGGCGGCCGTAAGTTTGCGCATGGCTTGGCTCATCAGACGGGCCTGGGCGCCAACGGTGGCGTCGCCCATGTCGCCCTCGATCTCACTCTTCGGTGTGAGGGCGGCAACGGAGTCCACCACCACAAGCGAGACCGCGCCAGACCGCACAAGCGTCTCCGTGATCTCGAGAGCCTGCTCGCCGGTGTCGGGCTGTGAGATCAGGAGCTCATCGAGGTCGACGCCAAGCTTGCGCGCGTATTGCGGGTCAAGCGCGTGCTCGGCATCCACGAAAGCACAAACGCCACCCTTCTTTTGCTCTTCGGCCACGCAATGAAGTGTGAGTGTCGTCTTGCCCGAGCTTTCCGGGCCGTAGATCTCGATGATGCGGCCCTTCGGCAATCCGCCAATGCCGAGCGCGATGTCGAGCCCGAGCGAGCCCGTGGACGTGGCCTCAATCTCCTGAATGGCGTTCTCGTCGCCCAGCTTCATGATCGAGCCTTTGCCAAACTGCCGCTCGATCTGCGCCAGTGCGCTGTCGAGGGCCTTTTGGCGATCCGAATTCCGTTTCGCGTCCATGCTGAGTAGATCCGCTGTTGCCATGCTTTGGGCTCCTTGTTTCACACACCCACTTCTGGGCGCAATGACTGCTTTGTTCACCTCTTGTTCCCCTCTCTTTGCGGTCAAAACGCGAACATTTCAATCAAATTCTTCGTACTGCACGTTTGCGGAAAAGAGGTTAAGGAGGTCTTACTGCGCGCGCAGAACCAACGAGACCAGCAACGGGGCACGGGCAAATGCTTGTTTTCTGGCCAGAAAAACTTGTGCTCCTGGCCCTGCCAAAGACCGGGACGTCGGCACTTGAGGCCGCGTTGCGGGACCGAGCCGATGCTGTTTTTGACGCGCCGCCCGAGCTGAAGCATGTGCCGGCGTTTCGCTACAACCGATTCCTCAAGCCGCTCTTTGGCGTCATTGATGAAGACCGCAGGATGGAAACGATGGCCGTCATCCGCGAACCAATCTCTTGGCTCGGCTCTTGGTATCGCTACCGGACGCGGCCAGACCTTGTCGGCCATGCGAATTCAACCGCTGATATGAGCTTTGAAACCTTCGTGGAAGGGTACATGACGGATCCGCGTCCACCCTTTGCCAACGTCGGCAGTCCGCGCAAGTTCTGCTCCAACGGACAGGGGAAGGTGGCGGTGAAACACCTGTTTCAGTACGAACAGCTCGACATCGCGCAGGCGTTTTTGGAAGAGCGACTGCGCGTGAGCCTAAAGCTCTCACCGCAAAATACGTCGCCTGAGCGCGCGACACCCCTCTCTCGAGAGCTGGAAAGCCGTCTGCGGGAGCATTGCGCGGCTGAGTTCGATCTGTGGAACAAGGCTCGCAGATAGCCCGTCCTACGCGCAAAATACGTTAGTGGAGGGCATTCTGCACGACGTTTGTGAGCTCGTTCAGCGAGAACGGCTTCGCCAGGAAAACCGAGTTTGGAATGCTGGCCTGGCGATCTGAAAACGTCTCTTTGGCGTAACCGGACACGAAAACGACCTTGGTGTCAGGACGCTCTCGCAAGGCTTCGCGGACCCAGCTCGGCCCGTCTTGGCCGGGCATAACGACATCTGTCACAAAGATATCGACCTTGACGCTTTCGTCTTTAAGCGTGCTAAGGGCGGCTTCTGCACTGTCTGCCTCAAGAACGGTAAACCCTCGAAGTCGCAACGCCCGTGACGCAAACGCCCGAACTGGCGCCTCGTCTTCCACGAGCAATACAGTCCCCTTTGCAGATGCACTTGCGGGTGATGCGCCGTTCGCGGCCCTGTTGGGCGCGGGTCCCTTTGTCGGTAGCGCGGCCGCGGCTGGCAGCGCAGGCGCAACGGGCTCAGCTTCGACTTCGGCAACCGGGAAATACAGTGTAAATGTCGTGCCAACGCCCGGCGCACTTTCAACGAAAATGAACCCACCCGACTGTTTGACGATCCCGTATGCCGTCGACAGGCCAAGGCCCGTGCCCTCGCCAACTTTCTTTGTCGTGAAGAACGGCTCAAAAATTTGCGCCTGCTTTTCCTTCGGAATACCCACGCCTTCGTCACGGACATGTACGAGGATGTAGTCCCCTGCGGGAACAAGAGCACGTCCGCGCTCCATCGGTTCCGTGAGGTTAATGGCCTCTGTCGAGATATTGATCCGTCCCCCATCGGGCATGGCGTCTCGCGCATTCACGACGAGATTCATCAGGACCTGCTCAAGTTGGCGTTTGTCCGCGCGAATTGGAGGGAGGTCGCCGGGATCGGCCTGCTCGAGAACGACCCGCTCACCCACCAGACGATTCAAAAGATGCCCCATATCCGCCAGGGTCTCACGCATATCGAGCGCTTCAGGCCGAAGGTTCTGCTTTCGTGAAAACGCCAGAAGCTGGGACACAAGGCTCGCGGCGCGGTTGGTGTTTTGGTGGATCTGCATCAGATCCCCATAATCGGGATCTGTATTGTCGTGGCGCAGCAGCAGCAGATCGCAGTGCCCGGCAATCGCAGTCAGCAAGTTGTTGAAGTCATGAGCCACGCCCCCGGCCAGTTGTCCGATAGCCTGCATCTTTTGCGATT
>JBCBME010000404.1:0-2654 GCA_039822945.1 Pseudomonadota bacterium | reverse complement strand
CAGAAACAGAGCCACCCGGCGACGCAACCTGTCACAGCGCCCAGCTGGTACCCGCGGCCGGACTCGAACCGGCACGGCCTTCCGGCCTAAGGATTTTAAGTCCTCTGTGTCTACCATTCCACCACGCGGGCCCGCCCGTGCGGGCCCCTGAGCGTTAAAGCTCCTGACCGAGCGGCTCAAGGGGCTCCGTGAGGAGCGCGCGTTCCGAGAGCCAAGGATTGAGCCGGACCGCCTTGCGCAAGGGCTCCTGCGCGTCATCCGTCCGCCCCATCCCGATCAGCGTGAGCGCCTTGCCCGTCAAAACCCCCGTATGCCGGGGGGAGCGCACCTCCGCCTCATTCAAAAGCGTGAGCGCCTCGGAAAACTCGAATTGCAGGTAATGCACAAAGGCCCGCTGATTGTACCCCTCCGCGTAATCCGGGCAGTAGGCCATCAGCGCCTCGAGCTGCACCTCGGCAAAGCCATAATCCCCGAGCCTCAGCGCCTGCATCCCGCCATCGAGAAGCTCCTGCGCACGCGCATCAGGCGCCTGCGTCCAAAGCCCCCAAAGCGCCTGGTTGAGCGGCGCGACACCCCCGCCATTCGGCAGCGCCTGGATGCGGGCATAAATGTCCCCCTCCTCGCGCGCGATGTCGATGTTGGGCGGGCAGGTCTGGGCCGCGACCGGCCCCGCGAGAAGAGCAAAGAAGATCCATTTCATGGGCTAAAAATGTTGCACGCCCAAAATGGGTCAAGCCCCGGTCGCCGCGCGCCCCTTGACGCGCGCGGCCCAAGCCCCTTCCCTGCCCCCATGTTCCCGATCCGCGATCACAACCCGTCTGAAAAGGTGCCCTTCGTCACCTATGCGCTTTTGGCCATCAACATCGTGGTCTTCCTCACCTACCTGCCGCTCTTCGGCGACGAGGACGCGCTCTTCTTCTTCTTCCAGGGTTACGGGCTCGTGCCCCGTGACTTTCTCGCCGGGGAGAACCCGCTGGCGATCTTCAGCTCCATGTTTCTCCATGGCGGCTGGATGCACATCATCGGCAACATGCTCTTCCTCTGGATCTTCGGCGACAACATGGAGGAGGCGTTCGGCCATGTGGGTTTTCTCATCTTCTACCTCGCCTCGGGCGTGGTGGCGGGGCTCGCGCAGGTGGCCGTCGATCCGAATTCGCTCATCCCCATGGTGGGGGCCTCGGGCGCGATTGCGGGCATCATGGGGGGGTATCTCCTCCTCTACCCGCGCGCGAAGGTCGATATCCTGCTGATCTTCATCATCTTTTTCCGGATCATCCCGATCCCGGCCTGGGTGATGCTCGGCCTCTGGTTCGGGTTTCAGCTCGTCGCGGGCGTCGCCGATCAGGGCGGCGGCGGCGTGGCCTACTGGGCCCATGCGGGGGGCTTTGTGGCGGGCTTTATCTTCGCGCTGCCACTCTTCCTGCGCCGCGGCGCGGGCAGCTATTGGGAAAAGACGGATGGGCACCCGCCCCATCCCGATGCCACCTACCGCTTTGCGCAGACATCCGTGCCACAGGTGCCGCGCAAACGCCGCCGCCCGTCTCCGTGGACGAAAAAGTAACGTCGTCGGCAGGCCGCTAGGTGCGGATCACCTTGGAAAACGCGGGGAAGATCGGATCGTTGGCGCAGATGATCTCGCCGTCGTTCAGGATGTGGCCCTCGGGGTCGAGCGGCTCCACAAAGCCGCCCGCTTCCTTCACGATCACGATGCCCGCGGCCATATCCCAGGGCTTCAGGCTCCGCTCCCAGAACCCGTCATAGCGGCCCGCCGCCACGTAGGCGAGATCAAGCGACGCCGTCCCCCAGCGCCGCACGCCCGCGCAGGCCGGCAAAAGACGCGCGAGGTCCTGCAGCGTCTCCGGCAAGTCAGCGCGCCCGGCAAAGGGCAGCCCCGTCGCAAACACGCACTCGATCATCGCGCGGCGGCCAGAGACCCGCAGCCGCTGATCATTCATGAAAGCGCCCACGCCCTTTTCGGCGAAAAACATCTCGTCCTTCGCCGCATCATAGACCACGCCCGCCACGATCTGGCCCTTGTGCTCGAGCGCGATCGACACCGCCCAATGGGGCAGCCCGTGGAGGAAATTCGTCGTCCCGTCGAGCGGATCCACGATCCAGCGGCGCGTGGGGTCCTCGCCCGGCGTCTCCCCGCTTTCCTCGGCGAGCCACCCATAGGTGGGGCGCGCGCGGGTCAGCTCTTCGCGGATGATCTCCTCGGCGCGCAGATCCGCGCGGCTCACGAAATCCGCGGGCCCCTTGGTGGAGACCTGCAGCTGCTCGACCTCCTGAAAATCCTTCACGAGGGACCGCCCCGCCTTGCGCGCGGTGTTCATCATGACGGTGAGATTGGCCGAGCCCTGCATCATATGCCTCCTGAGGTGAGCGCGGCTCCTTACCGCCGCGCTGCCCCGCTGCCAAGGGTGGATATGGCCCGCGCGCCTAGCCGCGCTGCAGCTTCAGCGGCTCAGAGCGCGCGAGCTTCAAAAGATGCGCCATGTAGGGCTTCGTCGCCTCCTCCGAGCGCACCGCCGCATAAAGCCGCCGCGTCACGCCCGCCTCGGCGTAGCGGTCGAGGGTCAGCGCGAACAGTGCGTTCTTGGATCCGAACGCTGCATAAAAGCTGCCGGGCTTCAGACCCAGCGCCGCTTCGAGAT
>JBCBME010000403.1:0-2655 GCA_039822945.1 Pseudomonadota bacterium | reverse complement strand
GCCGAAGGCGACCACATCGCCATCATCGGGCGCAACCGTCCTTATCTTTACTGGTCGATCGTGGCCGCACAGCGCGTGGGTGCCGTGCCCGTGCCGCTCTATCAGGACGCCGTGGGCGAGGAGGTGGCCTACGTGCTGTGCGGCCACGATCGACCAGTAAAGATAAGGACGGTTGCGCCCGATGATGGCGATGTGGTCGCCTTCGGCCACGCCGAGTGTCAGCAGGCCCAGGGCCAGCGCCTCGATCTCGGCCGCGGTTTCGGCCCAGGTCCAGCTTTGCCAGATGCCCAGCTCTTTTTCGCGATAGGCGGGCGAGGCGGCAAATGCCGACGCATTGCGCGCCAAAAGCGCGGGAATGGAGACGAGTTGTGCCGTTGCGGACGACGATGATGCCATTTTGGAACCTCCCGGATCACGCGCGCCTCTGCGGGTGCGTCGTGACGTAAAGTAAAAATGGCGGAAGAATGTTACGCGTCAAATGGTTTTTTTGAACAAACGTTCAATTAGCTCCACTTTGCTTTCGCAGGATGGCCCGGTATCAGGGGGAACGGTCGGCAGAACCGAGGCGTCGCTGCCCCTCTTCGGGGTGCTAAACCTGCCATGAAACATGGACTTCGCTCCCTCTTTCCGGTGCGCCGTCGTCAAGTCAGCGACCAACGGCTCAGGCATTCGCACCGCTGAGGATAGCGCGATGACACGCACGCCCCTGCCCCTTTATCACGACGATCTATCGTCCTTTTCCCGCACGCTAGCCAAGGAGCTTGGGCCGAACGCTCCGTCGCATCTGACGCTTATGAACATGCTCGCGCGGGCGGCGGGATTTGAGAACGTCCAGCACATGCGCGCCGCTGAGGCCGCCTCCCGGCGTCTGGCGCGGCAGGAGCCGCCCGCCCCGGTGGATGCGCGCCGCGTCGAGCGGGCGCTCCAGCACTTTGACGCCGAGGGTCGCCTGAAGCAGTGGCCGTCCAAGAGGCAAAGCCAGACGCTGGCGCTTTGGGCGATTTGGGCGCGTCTCCCGGCCAAGGCGCCCATGAGCGAGCCGGAGCTGAATGCAAAGCTCAACGCGGCGCATTCCTTTGAAGATCCCGCGACCCTGCGGCGGGCCATGATCTCGGAGGGGCTTTTGACGCGTGAGGTCGACGGAAGCGTTTATCACCGGCTTGAGCAGCGCCCGCCAGCAGAGGCCCTGGCCTTGGCACAGGCTATAGCCGGGCGATAGGTGGCTACTGCCACGTTTTGTCACTTCTCCGCGGGGTTGGGCCTTCCCACGTCTCTTATGGGACTTACAAGAGAGGAGGCCCGACCATGCTTACCATCACAACACCGGCCAAGAACCGCCTGAACCTCACGCTGGCAGGGCAGATCGACAAGGCTGCCATGGATCAGGGTCTGTCTGATCTCATCGACGCCGCCGACGGCATCGAAAATGGCACGATGCTCTACCGTATCGAGAGCCTGATGATGCCCACGCCCGCCGCGCTGGCGGTGGAGTTTGGCTACCTGCCCAAGCTCTTTGGCGTGGTGGGAAAGTTTCGTCGCTGCGCCGTTTTGTCGGATCAGGCGTGGCTGCGCACGGCCGCCGAGATCGAGGGCGCGCTTATCCCGGGCCTGATGATCAAGGCGTTTCACCTCGACCAGGAGGCCGCTGCCGAGAGCTGGCTCGAGGGCGATGACTACGAGGGCGGCTCACACTCCATGCCGGTGTGAGCGCGCCTTTTACTCTGCCGCGATGCTCGGCGCGTTCACCGGCTCGACGCGGACGGCCGAATACTTGAACTCGGGGATCTTGCCATAGGGGTCGATCGCCGGGTTCGTCAGGATGTTTGCGGCCGCCTCCACGAAGGCGAAGGGCAAGAACACCATGTCGGGTGCCACGGCGCGGTCGGCACGGGCCATGATCTCGATCGAGCCGCGCTTGGTGGTCAGGCGGATCATGTCGCCGGGCTCCACCCCCATCTGCCGGAGCGTGCCGGGATGGAGCGAGCAATTTGCTTCGGGCTCCACGGCGTCGAGCACGGTTGCGCGCCGTGTCATCGACCCGGTGTGCCAGTGCTCGAGCTGCCGGCCCGTCGTCAGGATCATCGGGTAATTCGCATCGGGCGTGTCATCGGGCGGGATGACTGAGGCGGGTGTGAACCGCGCGCGCCCATCGGGCCGCGGGAAACCATCACCAAAGACCACCGCCTGACCCGGATCATCGGGCGAAAGCGAGGGATATGTGACGGCCTCACCCTCCAGCCGCGCCCAGGTGATGTTGTTGAGCGAGCGCATGTTGAGCGTCATCTCGTGAAAGACTTCGCTGGGATGGGTGTAGGTCCAGTCGAGGCCGCAGCGCTTGGCGAGTTCGACTTCGATCCACCAATCTTCCTTGGCCTCGCCAGGGGCGGGCACGGCGGGGCGCACCATCTGAACCTGCCGGTTGGTGTTCGAGACGGTTCCGCTTTTTTCATAAAGCGCGGCGGCGGGCAGGATCACGTCGGCATAGTTGGCCGTCTCGGTGATGAAGATGTCCTGCACCACGAGGTGGTCGAGCTTGGCCAGTGCCGCGCGCGCATGTTCGACATCGGGGTCTGACATGGCCGGGTTTTCACCAAGGATGTACATCGCCTTGATCTGATCCTCGTGGACGGCGTCCATGATCTCCGTGACGGTGAG
>JBCBME010000402.1:0-2670 GCA_039822945.1 Pseudomonadota bacterium | reverse complement strand
GCGGTGCTCTCATCGGCGAGGGAGAGATCGACGGCTTCCAGCTTGAAGCACTCGATTGGGCGCGGGGCCATGTCCGCGCGATCGACGGGCTCGGGACGAAGGTCGCGCGGTTCCATGAAACACTCGACGAGACGCTGCGCGCCGCAGAGGTCGATCGAAGCGCCGTGATCGACTATCTCCTCGATGTCACGGATCGCGCGGCGTCCCTCTTCGGGGATGCCTATGGCGGGCTGATCGCGGCGATGGACAACGAGCTTGAAGAGGCCAACGCGCTCCGCACGGCTCAGTCCGAGGAAGTGACCGAAGAAGCCAAGAAAGCCATGGTCAGGATCGACGCGATCACCCGCTCGGTGCGGCTCATCTCGATCAATGCATCTGTCGAGGCGGCGCGCGTGGGCGATCCGGGGCGCGGCTTTTCTGTCATCGCCGGAGAGATCAAGACGCTGGCGGAGGCAATTGCAGGCGCAAGCGGGGATGCAGGGCGCAGCATGGACCAATTGCAGAGCCTTGCCCGCACTCAAGCGACCTGAGGGCGCTTGCCGCTTCAGAGCGCTACGCCTACCTATCGCACATGAAAGACGCGCCCACCTCCCGTGATGATGCTTCGGCGGCCATGGTCGATCCATCTCTTGCCATCGACATCACCGGCTTGCGAAAGACGTACGCCGCCGCCGGCGGAGGTACCGCGAAAAAAGAAGCGCTTCGGGGCATTGACCTCAAAATCGCCTCTGGCTCCGTCTTCGGGCTTTTGGGCCCGAACGGTGCGGGCAAATCCACACTCATCAACATCATGGCTGGGCTTGTAACAAAGACATCGGGCCAGGTCCGGATTTGGGGCTTTGACCAAGATCGCAACCCACGGCAGTCACGGGCCTCCATCGGCGTGATGCCCCAGGAGACGAACCTCGACCCCTTCTTCACACCACGCGGCTCGCTTGATGTGCAGGCGGGCCTCTATGGTGTGCCCGCGCGCGAGCGTCGCACCGACGAGATCCTCGAGATGATTGGCCTTGCGGACAAAGCAGATGCCTATGCCCGCTCGCTTTCGGGGGGGATGCGGCGCAGGCTGCTTCTGGGTAAAGCGCTCGTGCACAGGCCGCAGGTTCTTGTCCTCGACGAGCCGACTGCGGGCGTTGATGTCGAATTGCGCCAGATGCTCTGGTCAAACGTGCGCAAGCTCAATCGGGAAGAAGGCACGACCATCATCCTCACCACCCACTACCTCGAGGAAGCCGAAGAGATGTGCGACGAGATCGCCATCATCGATCAGGGACAGGTCATCGCACAGGACACAACGGGGGCGCTTCTGAGCCGCCTCGATTCAAAGTCCATGCAAGTGCGCCCTGCGGTGGCGCTCCGCGCGGTGCCCGAGCTGCCTGACGGGGTCAGGGGTGAGCTGAAAGACGGGATACTCCATTGCTCATGGCAGCGTGGAAAGACGGAAGCGGCAGAGATCTTCGACGCACTGGCCCGTGCAGATATTCGCATCTCTGACATCACCACGGCCGAACCTCATCTCGAGGAGGTCTTTCTCGCGCTCACCCAAAAGGACGATCCCGTCAGGCCACCTGATCATTGAGGTCGAAGGCCGCTGAGATCAGCGTGCGTGTGTAATCCGTTTGGGGCGCCTCAAAGATCTGCTCGACGGAGCCCGCTTCCACGACATCACCCTGCTTCATCACCATCACCTTGTGGCTGAGTGCGCGCACCACCTTCAGATCGTGGCTGATGAAGAGGTAAGCGAGGCCGTAGCGCTTCTGCAGGTCTCTCAACAGGTCCACGATCTGGCTTTGGACTGTCATGTCGAGCGCCGAGGTGGGCTCGTCGAGAACCACGAGCTTGGGCTTTAGGATCATTGCGCGGGCGATGGCGATGCGCTGCCGCTGGCCACCGGAAAACTCGTGCGGGTAGCGATCCATGGAGGCCGGATCAATGCCGACCTCGGTGAGGATCTCGGAGACCATGTCGCGCCTGTCGCGGCCTGGCTCGATACCATGGACCCCCAACCCTTCGGCCACGATCTGCTCGACCGACATGCGCGGGGAGAGCGACCCGAACGGGTCCTGAAAGACGATCTGCATATCCTTCCGCAAAGGGCGCATCTGCTTTTGGCGGAGCCCGTCAATGTCGCGGCCCAGAAAGCTGATCCTGTGCTCAGACTTGATGAGCCGCATGATGGCCAGTGCGAGGGTCGTCTTGCCTGAGCCTGACTCTCCCACGATGCCGACGGTCTCACCCGCACGTACGCTAAGCGTCGCCTCATTGACGGCTTTGACGTATCCCACTGTCCGCTTGAGAAAGCCGCGTTGGATCGGAAACCAGATCTTGAGATTCTCTGTTTCAGCGACGGTTGGCGCATCGGTGGGCACGGGATCAGGCTGCCCCGATGGCTCGGCGTTCAAGAGCTTCTGCGTGTAGGGATGCTGTGGGTTGTCAAAAACGGTCTGCGTTGCGCCCGCTTCTACGACGAGGCCGTCTTTCATGACACAGACCCTGTCCGCGAACTGACGCACGATCGTCAGATCATGCGTGATGAAGAGCATGGAGAGGCCTTCCCGCTCCTTCAGTTCGGCAAGGAGCTCGAGGATCTGCGCCTGGATCGTCACATCAAGCGCGGTCGTTGGCTCGTCGGCAATCAGAAGCTCGGGGCCATGGCGCTGGCCAATGGCC
>JBCBME010000401.1:0-2673 GCA_039822945.1 Pseudomonadota bacterium | reverse complement strand
CGCCGCCCATGGGGTCATCTACGCCGAAACCTTCGTGAGCCCCGATTTCTGCGGCGGCGGCGATGTGGGGGCGTGGCTCGAATACCTCGCGGCCATGGAAGAGGCCCATGTCGAGGGCGTCACGCTCAAGGGCATCGTCACCTGCATCCGCCATTTCGGCCCGGAGAAGGCCAAGCCCGCCGCCATCTGCGCGGCCGAGACCTACGGCGATTTCATCCGCGGCTTTGGCATCGCAGGGGCAGAGCTGATGGGCAAGCCGTCCGATTTTCTCTGGGCCTTCGACTGCGCGCGCGAGGCGGGCCTCCACATCACGGGTCACGCAGGCGAATGGGGCGATGCGGCGAGCGTCCGCGTCGCCTGGCAGACGCTCGGGCTCGAGCGGATCGGCCACGGCGTGCGCGCCGCAGAGGACCCCGCTCTGGTGGACGATCTGGCCGAAGCCGGCGTGACGCTCGAATGCTGCCCGGGCTCCAACGTCTTTCTCGGCGTCTACCCGACCCTCGCCCAGCACCCGATCCAGAAGCTGCGCGAACGCGGCGTGAAGGTTACCGTCTCCACCGACGATCCCCCCTTCTTCGACACCACCATGACGCAGGAATACGAGGATCTCGAGCGGACCTTCGGCTGGGGGGAGGACGACTTCGCCGAGATCAACGCCAACGCCCTCGCTGCCGCCTTCTGCGATGAAGAGACCCGCGCCGCCCTCGCCAAGAGATTGGAAACTCAATGAAAAAGCTCACCGTCGTCAGCCATCCGCTCGTCCAGCACAAGCTCACGCTCATGCGTGAGAAAGACACGCCCACCGCCGTCTTCCGCCAGCTTCTGCGAGAGATCAGCCAGCTTCTGGCCTATGAGGTGACGCGTGAGCTGCCTGTGGAGATGAAGGCGATCGAAACGCCGCTCGTGGCCATGGACAGCCCGAAACTCGCTGGCAAAAAGCTCGCGCTCATCTCGATCCTGCGGGCGGGGAACGGCCTTCTTGACGGGGTGCTGGAGCTCATCCCCTCCGCCCGCGTGGGCTTCGTGGGGCTCTACCGGGATGAGGAGACGCTCCAGCCCGTGCAATACTACTTCAAGGTGCCCGACTCGCTAGGCGAACGCCTCGTCATCGCCGTCGATCCCATGCTGGCCACCGGCAACAGCTCGGTCGCGGCCATCGACAAGCTCAAGGAGGCGGGCGCAAAAGACATCCGCTTTCTCTGCCTCCTCGCCGCACCCGAGGGGATCGAGACGATGCACGCCGCCCACCCGGACGTCGAAATCGTCACCGCCTCCGTCGATGACGGCCTCAATGAGGTGGGCTACATCATGCCGGGCCTCGGCGACGCGGGAGACCGCATGTTTGGCACAAAATAAGGGCTCCGCGCTTTACTCAGTAGCGTCAATGGTGCATATTTCCCAACATATTGTGTGGGGGATGCACATGCGGTTGTCTTACGTACTCGTCGTCGCACTGATAGCTGGCACAGGGCTCGCGCAGAGCGCGGACGCCAAGTCGCTGGTGGAGGGCGCCACCCCGGTGAATTTTCCACCGGCTGACTTTCAGGGCCGGTCCTTCGTGGACAATGACGGCTGCGTCTACATTCGTGCGGGCGTCGATGGAAACACGACATGGGTGCCGCGCGTCTCTCGCAACCGTCAGGTGATCTGCGGTCAAACGCCGAGCTTTGGCACCACCCGCGTTGCCACAGCCGCACCAACCACGGCGCCGGAAGTTGCCGCGCCTGCACCCGCCGCCGCTCCTGCTCCGGCACCGAGGCAAGCCGCGGCTCCTACGCCCCAGCCTGCAGCAGCTCCCGCTGCGGCCACGCCGCCTGCGCGGGTCGCTCAGCCCGCGCCCGCTCCAGTTGCGACCCCCGCCCCCGTTGCGACCCCGGCACCCGCCCCCGCACCGACGACGCGCGTTGTCCGCCGCGTGGTCCCCGCCCCCGCAGCACCTGCCGCGCCCGTCGTGGCAGCCGCGCCTGCCGCTCCGGCAACCGATGCAGGCACCCTCAGCGTCGTGACGCCCGGCATCGTGCCCTGTAGCGAACGCCCCGGCGCCCGCTGTGGTCCTCAGACGCAGAGCCCGTCCTCGGGATGGCGCGTCCTGCAGCCCGGTGAAGCGCTGCCGCAATCTGCTGACGGAGAGCTCCGCATCGCGCGCGTCGTCTCTGTGCCGCCTGTGCCCGAGGGCTACCGCCCGATATGGGACGATGGCCGCCTGAACCCGCAGCGGGGCATCCCGCCCACCTCAGTCGTGGCGGGCTTTGTCGGCAAGGGCCGCGTCCATGACCTCGCCTGGACGCGGAAGCCGCCCCATCTCCTCTATGACCGCAACACCGGTCTCGTGGTGGGGGATCAGTATCCCGGGCTCACCTATCCCAACACGGATACCTCGAGCATCACGCAGCGCGATCTGGCGGTGGCCTACCGCCCCGCGACGCAGCCCGCGGCCGCCGCCGCCGCGCCTGCCGCGCAACCTCAGGGCTCGGTTGTCTCCACCCGGTCGGCACCGCAGGCGGCCCAACCTGCCGCGCGGCCTCTCACCCAGCGTCACGTGCAGGTGGCGATCTTTGGCGATATCGATGCGGCCCGTGCCGCGGCGAAGCGCTTTGCCGCTCGCGGCATGGCCGCCAAGATCGGGCAATCGTCCCGGTCCGGCGCGGCGCGCTTTGCGGTGATCCTCGGGCC
>JBCBME010000400.1:0-2673 GCA_039822945.1 Pseudomonadota bacterium | reverse complement strand
CAGAAGCTCGAGGGCCTGGTCCATGAACACGCCCCGCTTCTGCCCGCCGATTACTGGCGCTGGTGGCTTCTCTCGAACGCGCCGGAATCCTCCGACAGCGAATTCACGTGGGAGCGTTTCCAGGAGGGCGTCAACAAGGACCTCGCCGATGTGCTGGGCAATTTCGTGAGCCGCGTGACGAAGTTCTGCCGCTCGAAATTTTCTGAGGCCGTGCCGGAGGGTGGTAGCTTTGGCCCCCGCGAGGATCAGCTCATCGCCGATCTGACAAAGCGCATCCGCGCCTACGAGGCCGCCATGGACGCCATCGAGGTGCGCAAGGCCGCCGCAGAGCTCCGCGGTGCCTGGGTGCTGGGCAACGAATACCTCCAGGAGGTGGCACCCTGGTCCACCTTCAAGGAGGATCCGGGGCAGGCCGCCGCCCAGATCCGCCTGGCGCTCAACCTCATCCGCGTCTACGCGGTGCTGTCGGCGCCTTTCATCCCCACCGCCGCAGCCTCCATGCTTTCTGGCATGAACACGCTCGACACGAGCTGGCCCGAGGATGTCGCAGAAGCGCTCGCCGCCCTGCCCGCAGGTCACGAGTTTACCGTGCCCGACGTGCTCTTCGCCAAAATCACCGACGATCAGCGCGCTGAATGGGCCGAGCGTTTCTCCGGGACCCGCGCCTGACGCGCCCAAAGCGTGACCTTTGGGGCACGGGGCCTGCGCCCATCGTCGCAGACGCGCGCGCCGCTGTTCTGCGGTGGCGCGGCGCGCGTTAACATCTCTCCCACTTGAGGGAGATGTTTTTTATGCGACTTTTCACGCTCGCGCTCTGCGCCTTTTTGCCCGCCGCTGCCGCCCAATCCGCCACCTGCATCACCGAGAAGGGAGCATTTGGCAGCTACAAGGCCGGGCTCGCTGCCGATGCTCAGGCCGCAGGCATTGGCGCGCGCGGCATGCAGGCCCTCGCCAATGCGCAGCTTTCCGGCATCACCTGGCGTTTTGAGAGCCGCCCGTCCTCGCAAACGGGCACACTGCAGGGCGATCCGGCAGAGTTCCTCGCCAAGCGCTCCGGCTCCACCGCGGGTGATTTCGTGGCCCTGACCAAGCGGCGCATCAACGCCAACGCCAACACGTTTTCCGTGATCGAGGCGCGCTACGGTGTGCCGGGCTCGATCCTTGCCACGATCTGGGGGCTTGAGACCGCTTGGGGCGGCTATACCGGCTCCTCCCCCATCGTGGGGGCCGCCGTCACGCTCGCCTCCTATTGCCGCCGCCACCCCCGGTTTGAGAGCCACGCCATCGCCGCGCTTCGCCTTGTCGACGAGGGCGTCATCACCGGCGCCTCAAAGGGCGGGCCCTCGGGCGAGCTCGGCCACATGCAGTTCCTCTCCGGCAACTGGGCGCGCTACAGCATCGACGCCAATGGCGACGGCAAGGCCGATCCCCTGAGCGCCGTCGACGCGCTCGCCACTGCTGCCAACATGCTCCAGCAGAACGGCTGGCGCGCGGGCGAGCCCTTCGCCCCCGGCACCCCGAATTTCGAGGTGCTCTCGGTCTGGAATGACAGCGGAAACTACCAGCGCGCGATCGCCTACTCCGCGGGCCTCATCGACGCCTCAAGCTAATCTAGATCGCGCCGCGCGCGCGGAGATCGGCAATCTCGCCACTCGAATACCCGAGCTCAGAAAGGATCGCCTCCGTCTGCGCGCCAAGCGCGGGCACGGGGCCCAGAGGCTCCGGTGCACGCCCGGGCGGGGTTAGCGCAGGCAGCGGGCCCACCGGCGTCTGCGTCTCGCCCCAACGCCCCCGCGCAGCCAGCTGCGGATGCTCCCAAAGTGCAGCCATATCGTTGAGCGTCGCATACCCGATCTTGGCCGTCTCGAGCCGCGCCCGCATCTCGTCCCCGGTGAGCTTTTTCAGCTCTGCCACGATCTCGGGCTCCACAACCGCGCGCATCGCCGTGCGGTTGGCCATCGAGAGCCAGCGCTCATCGACAGCCATATCCTCCCGCCCCATCACGATGCGGCAAAAGTTCTGCCATTCCCGCTCGTTCTGGACGCCCAGCAGCACGACCTCCCCGTCGGACGCCTCAAAGGGCCCGTAAGGCAGAATGGCGGCGTGAAAGGCCCCCGTCCGCGGCGGCGGGGCCGCACCATCCATGGCATAGTACATCGGGTGGCCCGTCCACTCCGCCAGCGCCTCGAGCATGGAGACATCGAGATGCGTGCCCTCCCCCGTGCGTCCCCGCTGGATGAGCGCGGCCAGAATCCCGGAATACGCATACATCGCCGCGGCAATATCAGCTATTGCGATGCCCGCCTTCGCGTGGGCCTCCTCGGTTCCGGTGAGCGATAAAAACCCCGCCTCCGCCTCGATGAGCAGGTCATAGGCCTTGCGCGTGGCGTAAGGCCCGCCGATGCCATAGCCCGAGATTTCCGCCAGGATCAGCCCGGGATGCGCGGCATGCAACGCCTCCCAGGAAAGCCCCATCCGCGCCGCCGCCCCCGGCGCAAGGTTTTGCACAACCACATCCGCTTCAGCCACCAGCCGCGCCAACACCTCGGGCGCGGCCTTTGCATCGAGCGTTAGGCTCTCCTTACCGCGGTTGCACCACACGAAATGCGAGGACATCCCCCGCGCCCGCGTATCATAGCGCCGCGCGAAGTCCCCGCCGCCGACTCCACCCGC
>JBCBME010000399.1:0-2676 GCA_039822945.1 Pseudomonadota bacterium | reverse complement strand
AGGGCGGCAACGTCCTCCTCCTCGACGAGCCCACCAACGACCTCGACGTCGAAACCCTCCGCGCCCTCGAAGACGCCCTCGAGGACTTCGCCGGCTGCGCCGTGGTCATCAGCCACGACCGCTTCTTCCTCGACCGCCTCTGCACCCACATCCTGGCCTTCGAAGGCGACGCCCACGTAGAATGGTTCGAAGGCAACTTCGAGGACTATGAGGCCGACAAAATCCGCCGCCTCGGGCCGGATGCCGTTGAGCCAAAAAGGATCAAATACAAAAAATTTGCGAGGTAAAAATGTGGAAGACTATCGGCGCATTTCTACTAGGCGCCTTAGGTGTCGCAGTAAGCATCCTTACCGCAATCAATCTAACGATCGATATAACAGAGCGAAGAGTGGTCCGAGAAATAGCAGCTGATTTGAGTATTGCTGGATTTCGCCTTGATCGTAGTCGCCTAGATGACTTAGGTGATGATCCGGTTTCGACGTTGCGAAACGCAATTACTCCGATTGAGAAGCCACAACATCACGAGCAGCAGATTACGACTTCTGCAATTGAGCTGGGGAAAAACTTTCTAATGGAAGTCGGGAAGGTGTATGAGCTACCTCCTGAAAGAATTCCAACGATGGTCACGGGTATCCGCTCGAATGCGGTCTTCATAGTCATTCGGGGATCGGGCAACGACTACCGACTCACCTCTCCAATTAAGCTCCGAGATAGCCAGGGGAAGTGTGTGATTATTCCTCTTTCGACATCTTCAAAGACTTCAAAGGGCTGGGAGAATACCGGTAAGGCTACTATGCGAATAGACTGCGCACGCTGAAGGTTGAGCGCGAAGTCCTTCCAAGCCAGCGTAGGGTGGGAAGGCGCCATTCGGGGCCGGCGTAACCGGTGGCGAGGTCGCGGTGAAGGGAGGAGTAAGGCCAGTCGGTCGGGAGCGCGGCGAAGCCGTGCTTCGCCGGGTGAGTGGCGCGGTGGGCGATGTGCGCGGGGGTCAGGCGGGGCGGGCGCGTCGGCGTGCGGCGGCGCCGAAGGCCAGGAGCGCGCCGCCCAGGAGCGCGATGGCCGGTGGTACCGGGATCGCGGCCACGCTGAAGTTGAGGTTGATCGTGTTCTGGCCAGCCGCGATCGGTACCGTGCCCGTGGCCGTTATGCCGAGCGATGCGAAGCTCTCACCGGGAAACGCTGCCGCGAAGGACAGCGGGGACTGGCTCACATAACCCGTCGGGACCATCACCAACGGCCCACCTGAAAACGCGATCCCAAAGAGATCGCCCGTGCCCGGCGCCGTCGTGGTCGCGCCCTGGGTGCCGAACGGCACGGTAGCGGCGAACCCGTAGGCGTCGCCGTTCCCTGCATCGCCCAACCCAAAGCCGCCGTCCAGCGGATTGACGAAGATCAGAGTCGAGGCGTCGAAATCGACGAAATCGAGGCTGAGCCCCGTCGTGTCGAAGGAACCGCTGCCGCTGGCGTCGACGCCAAACGGTGTCTCCACGAAGTTCACGTTAATCACGTCCGCCAAGGATTGGCTGTGAAGCGCGGTCGCCAGCGCTGCGGCAAAGAACAAACGACCCATTTGAACCTCCAGAACTCCGACTGAGCTGTACGTTACGTAAAGCCTGACGCGTTCATGCATGGCTAGCAAGGAATATCCGCCGCATCGCAGCATCTACCAACTTTCCACGATCCGTCCCCGCATCAAGCGGCCCATACGAAAGCCGCTCTCTCACGAATGCTCAGCGGCCGCCGCTTGACGCTTCGATCACGCCTGCCCTGCCGCCTAAATACTCGTGACCGGTGTTGTTGCGGCAACCTGCCAGGCTCACCTCTACATGGTCTCATTCGAGGCGACCGGGGATGAGAGGAGACTGTCTTGAGCTTCATGCGACGGACCAGACATGGCGCGGGCCTGCTGCTCCTCGTCCTGACCCTCGCGGCCTGTGCCACACCTGAGTCGAGCCAGCGGGCCATCGAGAACTTCAACACCACCCGCATCAGCCCCTCAGGCTGATCGCTGGGCGCGGGGCGCGCCGGCTGAGCCCCGAGCCGTCCCGCGCCGGGCCGTCCCGGGCTCAACCCGGGACCTCCTGCGGTGCCCATCAGTCGTCGAGCCGGAAGGTCGTCGGTCGCGCCCCGCGGCGCGCGCGGTCCTGCGCGGCCACCCGCCGCTCCGCCGCGCGCACGGTCTCCACATGCCCCTCCGCCCGCCAGGTCGTGCCGGCCAGCAGACGTGGTGACAGATGCGCCCGACCCGTCGCGGGATCGAGCGGCAGCAGCCCCGCAACCGGCGCGCGCGGCACGACCGCATCGCGCGGCACCTCCCCGCCCGTCCGATGCTCGACCGCCGGCGCCTCGGCCCAAGGATCCTTGGCGGAGGCGCTCTCGGCCGGCGTCAGCGGCACGCGGCCCGGGTCGTTCGGATCGGCGGCGGTCGGGGTCATCTCATCTCTCCCTCATGGCAGGGGCGGGCATCATCGGCCCGCACCTCGGTTCTGCCGCCATCCTCCCCGGGCCAAGCGCCCCGTTGCGCCCAGACACCAAGGACCGCGCGCGCCCTCGACTGCGTCACTGTCCCGCCGGCCCTCGCGGACAGGCGGGACCCCCGGTGGGGCACTCTTTGCCCCCCGAGGGTCCCGAAACTCCGTTTTGCGGGCGGGGGGGACCCCCGAAGGCGCATTTTTG
>JBCBME010000398.1:0-2689 GCA_039822945.1 Pseudomonadota bacterium | reverse complement strand
GTCAAGCGGTAAGCGCCGCGACGATGGCATCGCCCATCTCGGCGGTGCTGACCGGCGCGCGGCCCTCTTCGCCGATCAGATCTGCGGTGCGCAGACCGTCGGCCAGCACTTTCTCCACCGCCGCCTCGATCTGATCGGCCTCCGTGCCGAGATCGAAGGAATAGCGCAGCGCCATCGCAAAGCTCAGAAGGCACGCGCACGGGTTGGCCTTGCCCTGCCCGGCGATGTCGGGGGCCGATCCGTGCACGGGCTCGTAGAGCGCTTTCGGCCGACCGTTCTCCATCGGTGCACCAAGCGAGGCTGACGGCAGCATCCCGAGCGAACCCGTGAGCATCGCCGCCGCATCCGACAAAAGATCGCCAAAGAGGTTGTCGGTCACGATGACGTCGAACTGCTTGGGCGCGCGGACAAGCTGCATCGCGCCTGCATCCGCGTACATATGGGAAAGCTCCACGTCGGCGTAGTCGGCATGGACCTCGGTCACGACCTCGCGCCAGAGCACGCCCGATTCCATGACGTTGGCCTTTTCCATGGAGCAGACCTTGCCCTGCCGTTTGCGCGCCAGCTCAAAGGCGGAGCGCGCGACGCGGGCGATCTCGGACTCGGTGTAACGCTGGGTGTTGATACCGACGCGTTCATTGCCCTCGTTGATGATCCCGCGCGGCTCACCAAAGTAGATGCCGGATGTCAGCTCCCGGATGATCATGATGTCGAGGCCCGCCACCACCTCCGGCTTCAAAGAGGAGAAATCCGAGAGTGCATCGAAACACTGCGCCGGGCGCAGGTTGGCAAAAAGATCCATCTCCTTGCGCAGGCGCAAAAGGCCACGCTCCGGCTTCACCGAGAAATCGAGCGCATCGTACTTGTAGCCGCCCACAGCCCCGAGGAGGACGGCGTCGACCTCCTGCGCCTTGGCCATCGTTTCATCGGTCAGGGGCGTGCCGTGCACATCGTAGGCCGCACCACCGACGAGATCTTCGCTCACCTCGAAATCATGGCCCTGGGTCACCATCCAGTCGATCACCTTGCGGACCTCAGCCATCACTTCGGGGCCGATGCCGTCGCCGGGCAGGATGAGCAGGGATTTCGTCATGGAGGCCTCCTTTGGTCGGAGTGGGCGGTATCGGCCTGCGCCCCAAGGGTCAAGTTCGACAGCCGCGTGACATTGGGCCCAGTCGATCAAGGGACAGTCGGTCAGAAGGCAGCCGGTCAGGGGGCAGGCGGCACCGTCAGCTCGACCCAGACCGGATGATGGCGCGTGAAGCGTGTGTCGCCCGTAGGCGGTGGGCGATCCTGCCACGCAACACCCGCATCGAGGATTTCGAGATCAGCCGTCGGAAGGACGTAACTCACCCGCAGGCGCCCGACATCGCTGCGCTCGAAATCCACGGTGTCCTGCCCCGCAAGCGCATCTTGGAGCCGCGAGTTCGCGAGGAACTCCACCATCGCATCGCGCCGCCCATCCCCGGCTTGCGGGTCGAGATTGAAGTTGCCCACCACCACGGCAGGCCCCTCCACCTCGTCGAGCATCTTGCCCACAAGGCGAAGCTCATCGGCATTGCGCAGCCCGTTGCGATCCTCGGGCCCGTCAAAGGCCGGGGTGCCGCTGTGGGCGGTCAAAAGCGTGAGCTCCGCGCCGCCCAGTTCGAGCGCAACGCGCCAGTGGCCGGTGGTGGAGAGGCGCTGCACCGCCCAAGCCTCCGCACTCGGAAACGGCGCGCCGTCTTCTGTTGTGGGCAGCGTCGCCCAGGGCGACGCTGCCCAGATCAGGGCGGACAGGTCAGCCTCTGCGCGCAGGGGGTAGCGGGACAAGATCGCCATCCCGTCCTGCCCGGAAAACGCGCCATAGCCCTGAGCATCCTGCGGCGTCCCCGTCTCCCCATCGCCATTGAGGTCGAGCCCCGTCCTGAGGCCAGAATTCGGCGGCAACGCGAAGAGGTGGGGATAGCCCGCCCGCTCCGCAAAGGCTGACAGTGCGAGGAGGTCCGCGTCATAGTCCATGCTCTGCAAAACCCAGACATCCGCGGCCACATCGGCCATGCGCTCCAGCACATAGTCGATGTCAGGTGCATCCCGCCCGAGATCGCGCAGAAAAAGGCCGGGGCCCGCACGCGAAAGCTCTGTATTGAAGGTCGCGATGCGGAGCGTCTCCGCCTGCGCCGAAACAGCCGCCAGCCAGAGCGCTAGGCCAGCGCCTCCTCCTCGCCAAATTCGGCGTAGCGCTGACGGCGCTTGTCCTCGATCATCTGCGCCACACGCCCCATGGCAATGCCGCGCATAAAGAGCGAGCTTGGCAAGAAGGCCCATACCGTCACCATCCAAATGAGCGACTGCGGCGCCGCTTTTGCGGATGCTGAGACCTACGCCTTCGACCCGACACATTCGGCTATCAAGTTCAGCTGGGGCCATGGTGAATTCTCCACCACCTTCGGCATGTTCTTTGAGGTCGATGGGATGCTTGAGCTGGATGTGGATGATCCCGCGGCCTCCTCTGTGAGCGCGTCCGTGCCGCTCGAGGCAATGCTTGTGGATCCTACGCTGAAGGGCCACCTTGCCGGCGATCGCTTCTTCAACGGCTACGACGGCAAGCTTGTTGAGTTCACGTCCACAAGCATTGAGATGACCGGGGATGAGACCGCCCTGATCACGGGTGATCTGTCGATCAATGGCATGACCAAGGAAGTGGTTC
>JBCBME010000397.1:0-2696 GCA_039822945.1 Pseudomonadota bacterium | reverse complement strand
GCGAAATACGGCAAGAGCCGATGCTTTGACGCGCCCATCAATGAAAGCGGGATCGTGGGTGCCGCGATCGGGATGGCGACCTATGGCTTGCGGCCCGTCATCGAGATCCAGTTCGCCGACTACGTTTTGCCCGCCTATGATCAGATCGCCTCGGAAGCTGCGCGCATTCGCTACCGCTCCAATTCAGATTTCACCGTGCCGATCGTGATCCGGATGCCAGCTGGCGGCGGCATCTATGGCGGCCAGACACATTCGCAGTCACCCGAGGCGATCTTCACGCATATTTGCGGGATCAAGACGGTGATGCCCTCGAACCCAGCCGATGCGAAAGGCCTGCTTTTGTCGGCAATTGCCGACCCCGACCCCGTGATCTTTCTGGAGCCAAAGCGGCTCTACAATGGCCCCTTTGATGGCCACCATGAGAGACCGGTCGTGAGTTGGAAGAGCCATCCCTTGGGCGAGGTTTCCGAAGAGGCTAACCCCGTCCCCCTTGGCAAGGCGCACATCCATCGCGCCGGTGGGGATGTAACTGTCCTCACCTATGGCACGATGGTTTATGTGTCGGAGGCCGCCGCCGAAGAAACGGGCATCGACGCGGAAATCATCGATCTCCGGACGCTTGTTCCCGTGGACCTCGACACCATCGCCGCGAGCGTGCGCAAGACCGGTCGATGCGTGATCGTCCATGAAGCCACGCGCACGTCTGGCTATGGGGCGGAACTCATGAGCCTCGTCCAGGAAGCGTGCTTTTACTCCCTAGAGGCACCCATGGTGCGGGTTACCGGCTGGGACACGCCTTACCCGCACGCGCAGGAATGGGACTACTTCCCCGGCCCTGCCCGCGTGGGCGAGGGGCTGCGCAAGGCGATGGAGGCGTAGATGGCCACTTACACGATCAAGCTTCCCGATATCGGGGAAGGAATTGCCGAGGCAGAGCTTGCTCAGTGGCACGTCAAAGTCGGCGACATCGTCCAGGAGGACGACGTCCTTGCCGAGGTCATGACCGACAAAGCCGCCGTCGAAGTCCCCACATCCAAAGCGGGTCGGATCCTCGAGCTACATGGTGAGGTGGGCGACTTCCTCCCCATCGGCTCAGCGCTCGTGCATCTGGAGCTCGACGCCGAGAGCACGCAACGCGAAGTTCGCATGCCGCCCGCAGTTCCCGAACCGACAGAACCGGCGCAAGCAGAAAGCCACGTATCGAAGCCTGAGGCGCGATTTGAGAAGATAGTCCCCGATCCGGCGCAGGACGGGGCCGCTCACCAAGCGCGAGCTTTTAATGGAGGCGCAAAGCCTTTGGCTGCCCCCTCCGTTCGGGCCCGTGCCCGCGACGAGGGTGTCGACCTTCGCTGGGTGCAGGGCTCGGGCCCTGCAGGACGCATTACCCATGAGGATCTAGATAGCTTTCTCGCGTCGGGGCAGATCCGGCAGGGGTCGGTAACAAGAGCGCGCAACGAGGGCTCCAAGGACATCCGCGTGACGGGCATGCGCCGCAAGATCGCCGAGAAGATGCAGCTTTCCAAGGCACGCATCCCTCACATCACGATTGTCGAAGAAGTCGAGATGGGGGCGCTCGAAGATCTCCGCGCTGCCCTGAATGAAAAGCACGAAGGCGATCGGCCCAAGCTTACGCTCCTGCCCTTCCTGATGCGCGCCCTCGTGGAGGCTGTGCGCGAGCAACCTGAGCTCAATGCACGTTACGACGATGAGGCGGGCGTCATCCATCGCTTTGGCGGCGTTCACGTGGGGGTCGCAACACAAACACCGGGCGGATTGAATGTCCCTGTCGTGCGCCATGCTGAGTCCCGAAACCTCTGGGAGAACGCATCCGAGATCGCACGCCTCGCAGAGGCCGCGCGCGACGGCACGATCAAGCTCGATGACCTGCAAGGGGGCACGATCACGATCAGCTCACTGGGGCCCTTGGGCGCCATCGCCACAACGCCCATCATCAACCACCCCGAGGTTGCCATCATCGGGATCAACAAGATGCAGATCCGCCCCGTTTGGGACGGGCAGGAGTTTCGCCCCCGGCTGATGATGAACCTGAGCGCGGCCTTCGATCACCGCGTCATAGACGGCTGGGATGCGGCGGTCTTTGTGCAAAAGCTCAAAAGCCTGCTCGAGCGGCCGGCGATGCTTTTCGTGGAGGGGTAGCGATGGAGTGCAGCGTCCTTGTCCTCGGCGCAGGTCCCGGCGGCTATGTTTGCGCGATCCGCTGCGCTCAGGCCGGGCTGGATACGATTGTGGTGGATGAAGCGAAGGTGGGCGGCACGTGTCTGAATGTGGGCTGCATCCCTTCAAAGGCGCTCATTCACGCCGCCGATGAATTCTGGAAGATGTCCCATGCGTCAGGGCTTGGGATCAGCGCCAACCCAACGCTCGATTTTGCCGCCACCGGCCTGTGGAAAGGCGGCATCGTCGATCGGCTCACGGGCGGGGTCGAAGGACTCCTGAAGCGGGCAGGCGCAAAGCGTGTGCAGGGCACGGCGCGGTTTATGGATGGCAAGCGGGTCAGGCTCAATGACGGCACCGAAATCACTGCCGAAAAGATCATCATCGCGACAGGCTCGGCCCCTGTGGAGCTCTCGGGGCTTCCTTTTGGCCGGCATATTCTGTCCTCAACGGATGCACTCGCGCTTACCGAGGTGCCAGGGAGCCTTGCCGTGGTTGGCGCGGGGTATATCGGACTAGAG
>JBCBME010000396.1:0-2706 GCA_039822945.1 Pseudomonadota bacterium | reverse complement strand
CGAGCTCTCGCGCGCGACCGCGATGGCCCTCCAGGTCGGCCGGGCGCTGTCCTCGCCCTGCCTTACCCCCAGCGGTAGTTGAAGCTCACCGAGATGCGGTCATCCTCGGCCATGTTCATGGGCACCTCGTGGCGGAGCCAGCTCTCCCAGAGCAGCACGTCCCCCACGGCGGGCTTCTGATAGACAAAGCTGCGCAAGGCCTCGGGCGCGTCCGCGCGGCGCGGTGGGGCGGCCATCATCATCGGCAGGCGCGGGTCCTCGAGCTTGAGCGCTGATGTCCCCTCAGGCATCGCCACGTAGGTTGTGCCCGAGATGACGGAATGCGGATGTAGATGCCCGGTATGGATGCCGCCCTCCGGCAGGATGTTGATCCAGATATCCTCGAGCGTGAGCGGCTTCTCCCCGAGATCGAAGGCGAGCGTCTCGGCAAAGGCCGCGACATGGGCGTCGAGCGCGCTCACCACCGCCCCGAAGATCGGAAAGCGCCAGGGCAGATCCGTCAGCGACGCGTAGGACGTGTATCCGGGGAAGTCATTTTCCTCGCACCACACTTGCCCGGCCTCGTCATCCTCGGCGATGGCGAGGCAGGAGGTTTCGAGTTCTGCTGCGTCCACACCGGGCCCGTGGTCATTGAGGTGCGCGCGGTAGAGCCGCGTGGTGAAGAGATCGATCGTGGCCATGACGCGGCCATAGCGGCTCCGGGTCGCCAGGGGAAGCGCGTTGCGTGGGACCGCAGCCTTGCCTAGGGTGCGGCGAGAGCAGTGAGGCCGCAGAATGCCCTACATCATCCCCCGCAAGAAACTCGCGGTGTTTTTCTCGCCGAAATGCGCAGGCACCTCGATCCGCACGTTCCTCTTTCACGTGGAAAACGGCTTCCCGTTTCGCCCCTTCAAGATCCAGGGGCAGAGCACGGACGAAAACACGATGGTGCGCAACCTGCGCTTTAACCTCGTCAAGCACCGGCCCCTGAAAGACTACACGCGCCTCGCCGTGGTGCGTGATCCCGTGCGGCGGCTGGTGAGCGGGTACTCGAACCGCGTTCTCCACTACAAGGAGCTGAGCGAAAAGGCGGCGGGGGAAAAGCTCGCGCAAGAAGGCCTCGCGCCTGACCCCGACATCGACACCTTCTTTGCCAATATCGATGGGTACCGGCGCGCCTCGGGCTCGATCCAGCGGCATACGAAACCGCAGAAGTTCTTCGTGGGCCCGGAGAAATCCTACTACGACCGCGTCTACACCATCGAGGAACTCGGCACGCTGGTGGAGGACGTCAACGCGCGCTTCGGCACCGAGGCCGAGATGCCCCGCTTGCAAACCGGCGGCCCGAAGTTCAACTTCGAAGAGCTCGCGCCCGAGACCCAAGCCAACGTGCTGGCCTTTGCCCGTGATGACGTGATGTTCGATTGGTTCCCCGAATGGCGGGCGCGGTATCCCGCGATCTAGGGGTTGCGTGAGCGCGCGGGGCGGCGTATCTGCGGCCCTCATTCAGACCCCACCGGGATTCGGGTGACTTGCTGCCAAACGTGCAAGGCCCGCCGGTGAGAGCAAAGGAGAGGGCGCATGAACGCCAGCGAACTGCGGGAGAAAACTCCCGATCAGCTCCGTGAGGAGCTCACCAATCTTAAGAAAGAGGCCTTCAACCTGCGCTTTCAGCAGGCCACCGGCGCGCTCGAGAACACCGCGCGCATGCGCCAGGTGAAGCGCGACGCCGCGCGCGTGAAGACGATCCTCAACGAAAAAGCTGCGGGAGCTGCCGACAATGCCTAAGCGTATCCTGACCGGCACCGTGACCGGCGACAAGAACGACCAGACGATCTCTGTCTCTGTCGAGCGCCGCTTCAAGCACCCGCTGCTGCAAAAGACCGTGCGGAAGTCCAAGACCTACCGCGCCCACGACGAAAAGAACGAGTTCAAGATCGGCGACACCGTCCGTATCGTGGAATGCCCGCCGAAGTCGAAGACGAAGCGCTGGGAAGTGTACCAAGGCTCTGACGCCTGACACCTGTCCTTGACTGATCTGGAGGCGCGTCCATCTTGGGCGCGCCTTTCGTTTGTGAACCCGTCAAGCGGCCTTGGGTTGTGAAAGCCAGACCCAGAAGCTGAGCACGATGGCGCTCGCGGAGATGAACGTCATCACCGTGCCGGGGAAGAAGTTCACGTAGCCCGGGAAGTCGACAAAGAGCAGGTAGCCCAGATCGGCGAGGCCGCCGATCATCCCGGTGACCCAGATCGCGGTGATGTTCTGCCTCCAGATGAGGACCGCGCCGATGATGGTAGCGACGCCAAACCAGCCGAGGTTCCACCCATGCTGGTTGAGAATGCCGCCCACTGCCGGGTGGTAGTCGGCGGCGAGTGCCGCAGGGTCCACGGCGTCAGCGATGGCCTGAAAGCCGCCCGAGGCGTCACTCGTCAGGACGATCACGCCAGCAAAGGCGTGGACGAGGCCCCAGATCACCCAGAGGATTGCAGCCGCTTTGAGCGCGTTGGCTTTTGCAGGCGTCATATGTCATCTCCTTGGTGTTGGTGCCGCGCAAAGGGAGGGTCTGTTGATTAAGTCCACTAACTCAAAGGCAGTGGATTAAGTCACCTTCTTTGGCGGATGCAGGAAACCGAACTCGCACTGCTCGTCGATCGCTTTATGCGCACCATCCACGGTGGGCTTCAGGCGCGCTCGTCGGATTTTGACCGCAAGGGGGTGGGGCCTGG
>JBCBME010000395.1:0-2724 GCA_039822945.1 Pseudomonadota bacterium | reverse complement strand
CATTCGTGGGCACGCTCATCCCAAACTCTGCCTCCTTTCAGGCGATCGTGCATCTCCAGTCCGGGCTCATCAGCGTCCTCCTCTCTGTCGTGCCGATGCTTGCCTTTCCGATCGCGCTTGCGCTCGGCCAGGATCGGTTTTCCTGGGTGCGGCTCGCGGGCCTCTCGCTTGGCCTCATTGGCGTCCTCCTCATTGTGGTGCCGGACGCGAGCTTGCCGGATCGCACGCTGGTCGTTTGGGTCTTCGTCGCGCTCATCGCGCCCTTTTGCTATGCATGGGAGGGCAACCTCGTGGCGCGGTTCGGGCTTGCGGGCCTTGATCCGATCCAGGCGCTCTTCGGGGCCTCGCTCTTTGGTGCGATCCTCTGTCTGCCGCTGACGCTGGCCACCGGGCAATTTATCGACCTGCGCAGGCCCTATACGAGCGCGGATGCGGCGATGGTCGCATCCTCTGTCGTGCACGCGATTGTCTACACGACCTATGTCTGGCTCGTCTCCCGCGCGGGGCCGACATTTGCAGTACAGGTAAGCTACCTCGTCACGGGCTTTGGCGTACTCTGGGCGATGCTTCTTCTTGGAGAAGGCTATTCGCCTTATCTCTGGGCCGCACTCGGGCTGATGTTTGCGGGCATGGCGCTCGTGCAGCCGCGCCCGCGCGTGGAGGAGTTGCGTGCGCCCGCGCCTTAGGCGATGGTCCGGCGAACCGCTGGAGTAAGGCATGGTCGATCTTCTGGGCCTTGGGGAGACAAGCCAGGCCGTCCTCACGCTGGGCGTCGTCGCGGTGATGTTCGCGCTTTTTGTGCGCGAGGTCTTTCCGACAGAGGTCGTGGCGCTCGCGGGGGCGGCTCTTTTGCTCGCATCCGGCATCCTACCCTATGCGGCCGCGCTCGAGGTGCTGTCGAACCCCGCGCCCTGGACGATTGCGGCGATGTTTATCCTGATGGGAGCCTTGGTCCGGACAGGCGCGCTTGACGCCTTTACAGGCTATGCTGATCGGCGCGCGAAATCCCAGCCTGTGATCGCAGTGGCGCTCCTGATGGGGTTTGTGATCGTGGCGTCGGCCTTCGTGTCGAACACGCCTGTGGTGGTGGTGATGATCCCGGTCTTCGTGCAGTTGGCGCGCACGCTCGGGATGTCGGCCTCGAAGCTCCTTATCCCGCTCTCTTATGCGGCCATCATGGGGGGGACGCTGACGCTGATCGGCACCTCCACCAACCTCCTTGTGGACGGGGTGGCGCGGAGCGAGGGGCTCGCGGCCTTCTCGATCTTTGAGGTGACGCCGCTCGGGCTCATCCTCGTGATCTGGGGGGCGATTTATCTGCGCTTCATCGCACCGGGGCTCATCCCGGAGCGGAGCTCCATGGCCGCGATGCTTTCGGACCGTTCAAAGATGAAGTTCTTCACCGAGGTGGCCGTGCCGGAGGGCTCCTCGCTCATCGGGCAGGATGTGGGGCAGATCGATCTTTTCAAGCGGGAAGGGTCGCGCCTCATTGACGTGCTGCGGGGGGATGCCTCGCTCCGCCGCAATCTCAAGGGGGTGACGCTTGAGGCCGGTGACCGCGTGGTTTTGCGCACCGAGATGAGCGAGCTTTTGGGTCTGCAGGCCTCGAAAGACGTCAACATGGTCGACAAGCTGAGCTCGGTGCGAACGGCCACTGTGGAGGTGCTGATTACGCCGGGCGCGCGCATGGTGGGGCGCTCGCTCGGCACGCTGCGACTGAGACGGCGCTATGGTGTCTACCCGCTCGCCGTGCACCGGCGGGCGCAAAATATCGGGCGCCAGCTCGATGATCTGGTGGTTCAGGTGGGCGATACGCTCCTCCTTGAAGGGGCACCGGAGGATATTCAGAGGCTCGCGCTCGACATGGGGCTTGTGGACGTAACCACCCCCACGGAGCGGGCGTACCGGCGCTCCCACGCGCCGTTGGTGCTGGCCGCGTTGGCAGGCCTTGTGGGGCTTGCGGCGTTCGGCGTCGCGCCGATCTTCATGCTTGCGATCATTGCGGTGGCGCTCGTTCTTGTGACCCGCTGCATCGATGCTGATGAGGCGTTTTCGTTTATCGATGGGAGGCTTTTGGCGCTGATCTTTGCGATGCTGGCCATCGGGGCGGCGCTTGAGGCGTCTGGGGCGGTGTCGCTCATTGTGATGGCCATCGCACCGCTCATCGAGGGGCTGCCGCCGTTTCTTATCGTGTGGACGATCTATCTGCTCACGTCGGTGCTGACGGAAACGGTGTCGAACAATGCGGTAGCTGTTGTGGTGACGCCCATTGCCATCGGCCTTGCCCAAGCGGTGGGGCTTGATCCGCGTGGCCTCGTCGTGGCGGTGATGATCGCGGCCTCTTGCAGCTTTGCCACGCCGATCGGCTATCAGACGAACATGCTAGTGTATGGCCCCGGCGGCTACAAATTCACGGATTTTCTGCGCGTGGGGATCCCGCTCAATCTGTCGATGGGCATTCTGGCCTCTGTGGCGATCCCGTTTATCTGGCCTTTGTGAGCCTGACTTTGGCCCGTGCGGTTCGGACGCTCGCGGCGTGCGCCGCATCGCACCCGCCCGCCCGAGTCCTTTTTTTATAGAGGCCAGACGGCCAACAGCGTTGGGATTGAGACGGCGACGATGATGATCTCGAGCGGGAGGCCCATGCGCCAGTAATCGCCGAAGCCGTATCCCCCGGGCCCGAGGATGAGCGTGTTGTTCTTGTGTCCTATGGGGGTGAGGAAG
>JBCBME010000394.1:0-2756 GCA_039822945.1 Pseudomonadota bacterium | reverse complement strand
TGCACGATGCGGCGGAATTCGGGGATGTCGAGGCCGACATACTGGCCAACCTGCGCCATGTCCGCGCGCAGCCCTTCGACCTTGTCGGTCGAGCGTTCGACAAACATCTGCCAGCCGCGCCCGGGCTTTTCGCCCATCCGGTCCAGCCAGTTCGGGTCAAGCTCGTAGCCGCGATAGGCTTCCACGAACTCCTTGCGGTTGATCCGCGCCTGATCGGCCAGTTTCACGATGGCACTGTCGATCTGCATGATCCGGCGGTTGATGCCGTAAAGCTGGTCGATCAGCGCCTCGATGCGGTTGTTGTGGAGGTGGAGCTCGTTGACGAGTTCCACGATCTCGGAGCGCAGCTTCTGGTACTTCTTCTCGTCCTTGTCGGAGAAGGAGCCATCCTCGTTGAGCGTGGCAGAGATGCGCACGTCCTGCATGTCGGAAAGCTTGGAGTAGTCGCGCGCGATGAGGTCGAGGGTCTCGAGCACGCGGGGCTTGAGCGCTGCCTCCATCGCGGCGAGCGACATGTTGGCCACGTCGTCCTCGTCGTCGTCATCGTCCTGCTGGATCGGGTTGCCGTCGGCGTCGAGCTCGGGCCCGGTGTCCTTCTTTTCAGCAGGTGCGGCACCTGCAGCGGGCACGACGGGCTCTTCCTCGTCCTCGCCCATCTGGCGGCCAAAGGTGGTCTCAAGATCGATGACATCGCGCAGCAGAATGTCTTCGGAGAGAAGTTCGTCGCGCCAGATCGTGATGGCCTGGAATGTCAGCGGGCTCTCGCAAAGCCCCGCGATCATCGTGTTGCGACCGGCCTCGATGCGCTTGGCGATGGCGATCTCGCCCTCGCGGCTCAAAAGCTCCACAGAGCCCATCTCGCGCAGATACATGCGCACCGGGTCATCGGTGCGGTCGAGCTTTTCGGTCTCGCCCGAGCCCAGCGCCACCTCGCGGTTTTGCGCGGTCGTGGCCACCTCGGTGGAGCCCTTCTGCTCCTCCTCCTCGGCCTCTTCATCCTCGATAATGTTGATGCCCATTTCCGATAGCATCGACATGACATCTTCGATTTGCTCGGAATTCACCTGATCGGGCGGCAAAACCTGATTGAGCTGGTCATAGGTGATGAAGCCTTTTTCGCGGGCCTCCGCGATCATCTTCTTCACGGCGGCCTGGCTCATGTCGACCATGGGCTCGTTTTCGCCGTCGTCGGTCTTGCGGTCGTCGTTGGTGTCTTTGGCGGCCATTAAGGCGTCCCTCCACGAATCAGCGCAGTCCTGGAACGAATCACCATCCCAAGTGATTCGCTGCTATTTAACCTGATTCTCTTAGCGCTTCTCCACCAAACTACCGGCCATGCTGACCTCGCTTGGCAAATGTGATATTTTCCAGCAACTCATTGAGTTCGCTGCGTTCGTCTCGATTGAGCTTGGCCCCATTGGGCGCCGTGTCATATTCCGCTTTGTCGTCGTCATCCTGACGGCCCGCGCGTTGCAGTGCCTCGGCAGCCTGTCCCAGCCGCCACGTGAGACCCTCATCAGCCACACCGTCCAGATCCTCGATGGCCTCGGCCACCTCGCGTGCATGGCCCCGCTGGGCAGATAGCTTGGCAAACTCCTCCGCCAATGTGAGGCGCGCAAGCTCTAGGTTTCCGGCAGCACGCACCGCCGGATTGATGACGATGTGGGGCAGCCTGAAGAGGTTTTCAATGGCCTCGACCCCAGCTTTTTCCGCGATCGCCTCGCGCCGCGTTTCCCCGTCCGGAAGCGTTAACAAAACGTTCTGCAAAAGGGCGTGCCGGCCCTCGCACAGCATGTTCTCGAGGTCGGTGTAGAAATCCGGCAGCGCGGTGGGTGTGGCAATGAGCGTGGCAAGGATCGCGGCCTCCCGCAGCTCCACCTCCGAGAGCCCCTGCGCGAGGGCCGAGCTCTTTGTCGTCGTCTGCGGAGCAGCAGGTCTGCGCTTGGCGCCGTAGCCCGGCACAAAGGCCGCGCGCGGGCCCTGCTGGCCATAGCCAAAGAGTTCCATCCGGAGGCGTTTGACCTCCTCCCCGTAATGGCCGCGCAGCGAGGGATCCTTGATGGTCTTCAGCGCCTCGCGCAGCGCCTTGTCAAGGGCGGCCTTGCGCTCGGGGCTGTCAAAATTCTTGCCTTCCGTCTCGCGCCGCCAAAGGAGCTGCACGAGGGGAAGCGCGCTGCCCAGAAGCTCTTCCATCGTGCCCGCGCCATTGGCCTTGAGGAGATCGTCGGGGTCCTGCCCCTCGGGCATGATCGCAAAGCGCAGTGATTTCGGCGCCTCGAGCAAGGGCAGCGCCAGATCGATCACCCGCATCGCCGCCCGCAGGCCCGCTGTGTCGCCATCGAGCGCGATGATCGGCTCGTCAGCCATCCGCCAGAGAAGCTGCAGCTGGTTCTCCGTCACCGCCGTCCCCAGCGGCGCGACCGTCGCGGTAAAGCCAGCCTCAGAGAGCGCGATCACATCCATGTAGCCCTCGGCCACGAGGAGCTGTTTGCCCTTCCCCGCCGCCTCCCGCGCGGGGCCTTGGTTGAAGAGCGTGCGCCCCTTGTCAAAGAGGATCGTCTCCGGCGAGTTCAGGTATTTGGCATTGTCATTGGGGTCCATCGCGCGGCCGCCAAACGCGATGGCGCGCCCTCGCGGATCGCGGATGGGGAACATGATGCGATTGCGGAACGTGTCGTAGGGGTCGCGCCCCTTGTCGGAGGGTTTGGCGAGGCCGCAGGCGATGATCTTTTCCGCCTCGATCCCCTTGCCCCGCA
>JBCBME010000393.1:0-2761 GCA_039822945.1 Pseudomonadota bacterium | reverse complement strand
TCTCCACCGGCCCGATAAAGCTCAGGAGTGCGACGTCCTTTTGCAGGGCAATGAGCATGTTCATTTGTGCGGGGATCACGCGCCGGATGGCCTGCGGCAGGATCACGTATCGCATCGTGTCACGCTCGCCGAGCCCAAGGGATTGCGCGGCGGAGCGTTGCGAGGCATGCACGCTTTCGATGCCACCGCGAAAGATCTCAGCCACGTAGGCGGAATAAGTGAGCACCAGCGCGACTGTGCCCCAGATGTAAGGGCTGTTCCACGGCCGTGGCAGCCCGAGCCCCGGAATACCGAAGCCAATGAGGTAGACGGTGAGGATCACCGGAAGCCCGCGAAAGATATCCGTGTAGGCCGCCCCAAAGATGCGGAGCGGAAAGAGCACGGGGGATCGTGCATCCCGCATGAGGGCAACAAGCAGGCCAAGGATCGCGATGATCGGCGCCGACCAGGCAAAGATCATGATATTTTGGACAAACGCGTCCAAGAGGCCTGGAAACGTGCGCTGAAAGACGGACCAGTTGAAGAAGCTGCGTTCCACCTTCTCCCATCCCGGCGCCATGGGCACGAGCACAACAATGGCGGCAAGGACGGCAAACGTGGACGCCCCCGCCACCATGAGCGACCTGCGGCGGAGGGTGTCTTCGTAGATCTGGCGGCGGGTCCGCGTCTGGCTCATGCGGTGGCTCGCGCTACTCCGCAATCAGCGGCACGCCGGTCGTATCCTGCAGCCACTGGGACTCGATTTCAGCGAGTTTGCCGGACGCGGTGATCGCTTCGATCGCTGCGTCCACGCATTCCTTGAGCGTGTTGCCCTCTTCCATGAGCATTCCGAACTGGTCTGGCGTTTCAGTCCGTTCAGCGGGGAACTGGCCGATCACAGAGGACCCTTCCACCACGACCGCACTCAAGAAGAGGGCCGTGGGAAGATCGAAAAGCGCGGCGTCGATCTGGCCCGCTTGCATTGCAGCCGTGACGTCGGCGTTGTCCCCGTAAAGCAGCGGATCGCTGTCAGGCTGGATGGTCTCAATGAGCTTTGGGACGGCGGTGGTCGTGCCTACAGCACCCCATTTCAGCCCCTTGAGATCTGCAAGCGTCGCGGGCGTGTCCGCGGCCTCCCCCACGGCCAGAACCGCCATGGCCGCCGAATAGTAGGGCGCAGAGAAATCCACCATCTCGTCGCGTTCCGGGGTGATGGAGTATTGCTGGATATTGACGTCGAAATTCTTGGCACCCGGCTGGATGGCCTCGTCAAAGGAGGTGCGCACCCATGTCACATCTTCGGCGGCAAGTCCCATCTCTTCGGCCACGGCGTAGGCCACAGCGGCCTCAAATCCCATGCCGGAATTCGGGTTATCGTCGAGTACCCACGGGAAGTAGGCGGGGTTGCCCGTGGCAACCGTGAATTTGCCTTCGGTAAGTGTTTTGCCTTCGTAGCACAGATGCCCACCCGCAAGGGCACTGGTGGCCACAAACGTGACCGCAGCGGATAAAACGAGGGATTTCATGGCAGCCTCCTTGTTGGTTGATGGGCAGTATGGACGCGGCAACGAGAGTGTCCAGCCGCCCGGCCCCATTTGTTAGGGCCGCCTTGCACGTGAGGGTCAAGTCCGCGCCGCAGAACGCGCGCGCCAGACTTGAGGCTTCGGCCCCTTGCGCCTATCTTAACGGCACCAAAGGAGCGCGCCATGTTCGGCATCCCGGGCCAAGCCCCCGTCACCATCACACCCGCTGCCGTGAAGCAGATCTCCAAGCTCATGGAAAAGGGCGGGAAGTATGGCCTCAAGATCGGGGTCAAGAAGGGCGGTTGCGCGGGGATGGAATACACCATGGACTACGTCGATGGCGCTGAGCCCGCCGACGAAGTGGTGGAGCAAGACGGCGCGCGTGTGCTCATTGCTCCCATGGCGCAGATGTTCCTCTTCGGCACCGAGATCGACTATGAAGTCTCGCTCCTGGAATCGTCGTTCAAGTTTAACAACCCGAACGTGGTTGATGCCTGCGGCTGCGGCGAGTCGATCAAGTTTGAGCCCGTGGAAAAGCTTGAAGCTGGCGCCGTTCCCAAGCTGACTTGACCCTGCCGTCCTGAAGGCGTCAATGGGCGCAACCTAGGAGGCTTTCATGCGCAAACTGGCAGCTGGCAATTGGAAAATGAACGGTATGACTGCGTCGATCGCCGAGGCGCGCGCGGTGTCGATCGAAAACCCGTCGCCCAGCGTCGACATCATGCTTTGCCCGCCTGCGACCTTGCTCACGCGCATGGCAGAAGCGCTCGCCAATTCCTCCATCGCCTTGGGCGCACAAGACTGTCATGCGGCGACAAGCGGTGCCCATACGGGCGACATCGCGGCCCCGATGTTGGCTGAAGCTGGAGCCAGCGCCGTCATCGTGGGCCACTCAGAACGGCGCACAGATCACGCCGAGACCGACGCAATGGTGAAGGCAAAGGCAGAAGCCGCGCTCGCCACCGGGCTTGGCGCCATCGTTTGCATCGGAGAGACACTGGCAGAGCGCGAGGCTGGCAACACGCTCAGCGTTGTGCGCGGCCAGCTTGCAGGGTCATTGCCTGAGGGCGCCACGGGCGCCAACACCGTCATTGCCTATGAGCCTGTCTGGGCCATCGGCACCGGCGTCGTCGCCACACCCGAGCAGATTGCCGAGGTGCACGCGGATCTGCGCGCCGAGCTCGAAAAGCTCATGGAGGGCGCCGATCAGGTGCGCCTGCTCTACGGGGGATCCGTCAAGGCAGGCAACGCGGCAGAGA
>JBCBME010000392.1:0-2769 GCA_039822945.1 Pseudomonadota bacterium | reverse complement strand
TCTCGTAACGCCAAAGGGCGGCGCTTGCGAGGCGGATTTAGTCGCTCCCCTCGAGCTTTGAAACCGCTTTTTTGAGCGACGCGAGGTCGCGTGGGAGGCGGCGGAGGGCTTTGTAGCTTTCGATGTTGGCCTTCATCTGCGTGGCCGGATAGCCCAGCATGACGCGGCCCGAGGGTACGTTGGACAGAACAGCAGAGGCTGCCCCGATTACGACGCGGTCGCCCACAGTGAGGTTGTCAGCGATACCTGCATGGCCCGCGAGGACGACGTGATCGCCAAGCGTGGTCGATCCCGCGACGCCCGATTGCGCACAGAGCAGGCAGTGCGCGCCGATCTGCGCGTTGTGGCCCACCTGCACGAGGCTGTCGATCTTGGTGCCCGCGCCCACCCGCGTGGCGCGGATCGTCCCGCGATCGATGGTGGCGTTGGCGCCGATTTCCACGTCATCGCCGATCTCGACCCCGCCGAGGGAGTGGATGCGCGCCCAGGGTTGGGCCGCGGCGGCCCCCTGCTCGCCCAGAGTGTCGCGGACGACCTCGGCGCTCGAGGGCTCCAGCGTCACGAATGAAAACCCGTCGCCACCGAGGACGGCTCCGGGCTGGATCACCACGCGGTCGCCGATCCGCACATCGTGGGTCAGGCGCACACCGTCACGGATCAGCGCCCCTGCCCCGATGCGGCAGCCGGGCCCGATGCTGACATGGGCGCCGATGCGGGCCTCGGGCCCGATGACTGTCTCGGGCCCGATAACCGTGTAGGGCCCAATGGCCGCGTCCGGGGCCACATCCGCCGTCGGTGCAATGAGCACCGTGGGGTGACGCCCCTCCGGGAAGGCGAGCGTCCCTTCCCAAGCAGCATCGAAGAGGCGTGTGAGCTCCGACATGGCATAGCGCGGGCGGCCCACGGTGATGGCGGCCTTAAGGCCGAGTGCGGCCCAATCGGCCCCCTCCCAAAGGAGCGCCGCGCGCGCCGCACCCGTTGAAAGCGCATCGGCATAATCGGGGTTTGAGGCCAGCGCGAGGTCTCCTGCCCGGGCAGAGGCAGGCTCGGCCAAGCCATCCACCTCGAACGAGACCGCGCCGTGGGCGGCCCCGCCAAGCGCGACGGCAAGCTCTTCAATTGTGTAGGCCATGCTCTCTCCCGCTATCGCGGGCAGGCTTACCCGCGCACTGCCCGGAGGGCTACCCCTTGGCTCTGCAGCGCCGACCAGATCTTGGCGTCACGGCCATAGACGTCGCGGCGGTACTCGATCTTGCCCTCTGGCGTTGTCACTGCTGTGCGGTAGACGAGGTGGACGGGCACGGGCGCCTCAAGCAGCACCTTCGTTTCCGCGCCGCTGCGCAGCTTGCTCTGGAAGAAGCCCTCGGGATCCACTTCCTGTTTGGCCAGCAGAGCGTAGGCAAAGTCAAACGGGTCGTTCAGACGGATGCAGCCATGGGAGAAGGCCCGCACGTCGCGCGAGAAGAGGTTCTTGGCCGGCGTGTCGTGGAGGTAGATGTTGTACTTGTTCGGGAACATGAACTTCACGAGGCCGAGCGCGTTCCGACGCCCCGGAGGCTGACGCATGTTGAAGGGGAACGAGCGCGTCGAAAACTGCGTGAAGTCCACGGCACCGCGGTTCACCACACGCCCGCGGGCATCGGTGAGCTCGAGGTGCCCCACGGCGTAAGGGTTCGCGCGGAGCTGCGGCAGGTATTCCTTGGTGGCAATGGAGCGCGGTACGTACCAGGACGGGTTGATCACCATGTGCTCCATGACATCGGAGAATTCCGGCGAGCGGCGATCGCTCTTTGCCGCACCGATCACCGAGCGGGTCTTGAACGTCACCTGGCCACGGTCGCGGATCTGGGCGCTGAAATCTGTGAGGTTCACCCAGATGTGGCGCTCGCCCAGCCCCTCGGGCTTGTTGATCCAGCGCTCGCGCTCCATGGCCACGAGCACCTGCTGAAGGCGCTCTTCCACGCCGCGGTTGATCTCGCGCATGGTCCCTGCCCCGGCGACCCCGTCTGCCACGAGGCCATGCGCCTCCTGAAAGGCCTTAACTGCGGCTTCGATGGCGGCGTCGTAGGTCTGGGTATTGGAGCGCTCAAGGAAGCCCTTGGCCATCAGGCGATTGCGCAGCGCCACAACGGAGGCGCCGGACTGTCCAGGCTTCAGGGATTGCGAAGGCACGGGCGCGCCCCAACCGCCGCGGTCGAGAAGCGCCTCATAGGCAATCTTGTGCTTCATGAGCCGCGTGTATTCAGGCGAGCTCGGCGGGAGCGCCTTCATGAAGGTCGCGGGCGTGGCGGCGGTGAAGGCATGCAGCGTCTCTGCACCATCGCGCAGTGGCACCTTGCGCACGATCTCCGCATCCACCGTCGCGGGCGTCAGGATGCCTGTCTGGATGTCGCGGGCATAGCTGAGAAAGACGGACGACAGATAGACCTCGAGCCGCCCCATGGCGTCGGTGCCGCGGGCGGCGCGCATCTCGGCTTTGATCGCCTCAGGGGCGTATTGCGCGGCGGGCAGTCCGTGACGCTCTGCGCCGGAAACAGCCTCTAGAAGTGCGATGCGACGCGCGCGATCTTCCGCGCTGCTGCCGGTCCAGATGGGCTCGTAATTGCGCTCCCGGTAGAAGGTGGCGAGCGCGGAAGATCGCGCCCGACGCATCGCACTTCTGGAGGCCGTTTCCGGCGCAGAGCGTCACGGATTGCCCGCCGCGCAGTACGCCCCCGAGACGATTAAGGCCGAGATGCGCGCCGCCCGCGGCACCGACGCCATGGGGCG
>JBCBME010000391.1:0-2782 GCA_039822945.1 Pseudomonadota bacterium | reverse complement strand
GCCCGCGAGATCGGGCTTTGCGATAGCGTCCATGACACTTTGGCAGATTGCGTCACCGGCGCCGATCTCGTGGTGCTCTGCGTACCGGTGGGCGCCATGGAGGCCGTGGCGCGGGAGATGGCCCCGCATCTGAGCGCTGGAGCCACCGTCACCGATGTGGGCTCCGTAAAGCGCGCGGTCATCGAGGCTGTGGGTCCCACCCTGCCCGAGGGCATCCACTTTGTGCCCGGCCACCCGCTGGCAGGCACGGAGCATTCCGGGCCGCGATCCGGCTTTGCCGAGCTCTTTGAAGGGCGCTGGCACCTCCTTATTCCTGGCAATGCTGACAAGGCCGCCGTCGCCAAGCTCCGCGCGCTCTGGGAAGGGATGGGGGCCAACGTGGACGAAATGGAGGCCGACCATCACGATCTCGTCCTGGCGGTGACGTCCCACGCGCCCCACCTCATCGCCTACACGATGGTGGGCGTGGCCGATGATCTCAAGCGCGTCACCGATGGGGAAGTTATCCAGTATTCGGCCGCGGGCTTTCGCGACTTTACGCGCATCGCGGCCTCGGACCCCACGATGTGGCGCGACGTCTTTTTGAGCAACAAGGACGCCACGCTCGAGATCCTGGGCCGCTTCACCGAGGAGCTCTTTGCCCTCCAGCGCGCGATCCGCACCGGCGACGGGCATCACCTGCATGACTACTTCACCCGCACCCGCGCGATCCGCCGGGGCATCATCGAGGCGGGGCAGGATACTGACGCCCCTGATTTCGGGAGAGGACGATGAGAGTGCGATTGGCAGCCGGAATTCTTCTTCTGACGGCATTGGGGGCGGCCTGCGCGCCGCTTAAGTCTCTCCGACCACAGGATCGGCCCAACGGGGCGGCCTTCGCCTCGATCTGTGGAAATCCAAATCTTGTCGGTGAGCGCGCCGAGCCTGTCGTGGGCGCCCAGAGCGGCTGCGGAATTGCCGAGCCTGTGCGGGTGATGGAAGTTGCAGGCCTCCGGCTCACCCAGACGGCTCTCATCGATTGTGCCACTGCCAATGCGCTCGACCGTTGGGTCGAAGTCGGCGTGAAGCCTGCCGTGGGCGAGCGGGGCGGCGGCCCCGACAACCTGCGCGTGGCCGCGCATTACGCGTGCCGCACGCGCAACAATCGCCCCGGCGCGCGGCTCTCAGAGCATGCCAAGGGCCGTGCCATCGATATCGCGGGCATCGGTCTCAAGGACGGCTCGGAGATCACGGTGCTGACAGGCTGGGGCTCTGGCGCGGATGGACGCGCGCTTCGCCAGATGTGGCGCGCGGCTTGCGGTCCGTTTGGGACGGTGCTTGGCCCTGAGTCAGATCGCTTCCACCGGACGCATTTTCACCTCGATACCGCGCAGTACCGCTCCGGCAGCTTTTGCCGCTAAGGCGGGCGTTATTCTGTAAAGATGACCCCTAGCGCAGGCGGATGCGGGGCGCGGGGCCGAGGGGAAAGGGCCCGAGGCTCAGACGCCCGCGTGCAAAGGTCAGCGGCACGTCGATCGTGTTTGGTGGCCCGGACAGGCTGGCGAGCGCCTCGAGCGCGCTCGTAATGGCGGGCACGAAGCCCTCCGGGACAACGCCCGTGGCTTCCCCGAGGGAGACGATCTCGCGCCAGTTGGTGGCCTTGATCGTGATCTGTCCGTCCGGCGTCCCGCGCGCATCGATGGCGAGCTGGCCCACGGCGCGCAGCTCAAGCTGGCCCCAGCGCGCGTCGAAATCCTTCAGATCAAATCGCGTGGGCTGCGGGCGCGCGCGCTCAATGGCGAAACGGTCCCAGGGCGCGTCGAAGACGGCTGTGGCGTCGAGCTTGAGCGTCTCAAACGTGTCAGGCAGCCGCCCCTGCGGATCAAGGCCCAGACGCAGCGTGTCCGAGGGGCGCAGATCGGTGGCCTCGAAGTAGATATCGTAGGTGTTGGCACCGTCTCCCGCGCGGGCCGCGGCGAGCGCGCTCGCAAGGCGGATTTCCCAGCCTTGCGTCGATGTGGCCGTGAGCGCTGCGAGCTCTGCGCGTGTTTCTGACAGAGCAAGGCTCGTACCGGTCAGACGGGCAGAGGCGCGCATATCCTCGGTCGTGACCGAGAGCGTGTTGAACGGGGAGGCCAGCGTTTGTGCGTCCGGGAAGATCGCCAGCACATGCGTCGGGGCATAGGCGAGCGCGGTCACCTCGAACCGGGGCATCGTCCAGAGGACCCCGGTGGCCGGGTCTGCGAGCTCAAGGTCGCTCAGCACCGTGTCAAAGCGGTAGGGGAACCCTCCGACATCGAGTGCGCTGTATTCGGCCGCCCATCCCTCGGCGCGGCGGTCGTCAAACCACGCCTCCGCGCTGCGCGAAATGGCGGCAGAGGCCACGAACCAATAGGCCGACCAGGCCAGCGTCGCGAATGCGATAATCCAGATCACGAACCGCATGGTCTTTCCCCTTCCGTCCCGGGCCTCTATAGCCCCGCGCCATGGGAAAGGAAGCACCATCACCGCCGCACGCGCCAGACTGGGTTTTTGCCTATGGCTCGCTCATGTGGAACCCGGGATTTGCACCGGCCGAGGCCTCGCTCGCGCGGCTTCAGGGTTACCGACGCAGCTTTTGCATGTGGTCCATCCACCACCGCGGGACCGAAGCCGATCCCGGGCTCGTGCTCGCCCTTGATGCCGAGGATGGCGCAGGCTGTGACGGGATGGCCTTTCGGATGCCCGAGCACGGGCGGGACGCGGTTCTTGCGGATCTGCGGGAGCGTGAGCTGATCTCTTCGGCTTACGTGGAGCATGTCGT
>JBCBME010000390.1:0-2797 GCA_039822945.1 Pseudomonadota bacterium | reverse complement strand
TAATCCACGACACCGATGAAGCCGTTATAATCGGTCACCGCGCTCGGCCCCGAAGTCGACTGGATCAGAAACATCGAATGGTCGATGTAGGAGATGCGAACGCTGAAGGGATCGAGCGCATCCCGAAAGCTCGCCTTTTGCACGTAGGAGATCCCCGGGGCGGCATCGGCAATGGCGATGCAGTGGCTGGGCCGCTGGGACTGGGCCAGGGCGGGCGCGGCAAACAGGGCGAGGGCGGCGAGACAGGCGAGGAAGGTGCGCATGCGCTAAGGATAGTGCCGCGCGCCCAATGTCGAGAGCCTGCGCGGCCTCTGGCAGGCCCTAACGCCCCAACTGCCTAGCCTGCATCCGTTTTCCCGCGGCGGTCGGCGCGCAAATTGGCATAGAGCACATGGGTGCGCCAGCGGCCCGCGATCTGCAGATAGCTCTGCGCGACCCCCTCGTACTTGTAGCCGGACTTTTCGAGAAGCCCGCGAGAGGCCGCGTTCTCAGGCAGGCAGGCGGCCTCGATCCGGCTGAGATCGAGCTCGGCAAAGGCGTAGTGGACGAGCCCCTCGATCGCCTCGCGCATGTAGCCGTTGCGCGCGTAGTCCTGCCCGATCCAGTACCCCGTCGTCCCCGCCTGCGCGGGACCGCGGCGGATATGATCGAGCGTGATCGCCCCGAGAAGCGCGTGATCGGAGCGCCGCATCAAAAAAACAGGCACCGCCGTGCCCCCCGCGATGGAGCGCTGCGCCCAGTAGACCCGGTTGGTGAAGCTCTTGCGCGAGAGATGGTCAGGGGCCCAGGCGGGCTCCCACGGGATCAGAAAGTCGCGAGAGGTTTCGCGCACCTCGGCCCAAGCGCGGTAATCGCTGTGCTGCGGTGGGCGCAGCGTGAGACGCTCGGTCTCAATCCGGACCTTCCGCGCCTTGGCAAGGATCACGCGGCAAGCCTCTCCTGCAGCTCCTCGAGCTGGGGGGCGGCGCGGGTGGGCCCGTAGATCGCCATGGCCATGCGCCGCTCTTCGGCCATCTGGGCTGCGAATTCGCGGATATCGCCGGTGGTGACGCTGTCGATGGACTGGATGACCTCATCGAGCGCGGGCACGCGGCCCCAGATCGCGGTCATGCGCGCGGCGCGTTCGGCGCGGTTCGACGGGCTCTCTAGCCCCATGAGGAGCCCGGCCTTCATCTGTGCCCGTGCGCGGGCCACTTCAGCGGCGCTCATGTCATCGGCGGCGCGCTTGAGCTCGTCCATGGTGATCTGGCCAAGCTCGGCCACCTGATCAGCGCTCGTACCCGCGTAAAGCGTGGTGAGCCCGGTATCGGCATAGGCCCCGGCCTGGCTGAAGATCGTGTAGCAAAGCCCGCGCTTTTCCCGCACCTCCTGGAAGAGGCGGGAGGACATGCCCCCGCCAAAGGCCGTCGAGAAGATCTGGCTCGTGTAGATCAGCGGGTCGCGGTAATCAGGGCCCTCGAAGGCCAGCGTGAAGTGCACCTGCTCGAGCGCCTTGTCCTCGAGCCGGGCCCCGCCGCCAAAGCGGGCCTTTTGGATCTCGAGCGGCGCGCGCGCCTTCAGATGGCCAAAGATCTGCTCGGCCTCTTTGACCAGCGCATCATGATCGACGGCCCCGGCCGCCGACAGAATCATCTGACCCGGCGCGTAATGCTCGGCCACGAAGGTGCTGAGGTCTTCGCGGGAAAAGCTTTTGACCCGCTCCGTCGGCCCAAGGATCGAGCGCCCGATGGGCTGGTCGGGGAAGGCCTTCTCCTGGAGCCAGTCGAAGACCACGTCATCGGGGGTGTCGAGCGTCTGGCCGATCTCCTGCAGGATCACGCCGCGCTCCACCTCGATCTCGCGCTGGTCGAAGACGGGGTTGAGCACGATGTCGGAGATGACATCGAGCGCCAGCGGCACGTCGGCTTCGAGCACGCGGGCGTAATAGGCCGTCATCTCGCGGGAGGTATAGGCGTTGATGTAGCCGCCCACATCCTCGATCGCCTCGGCGATCTGCAGCGCGCTGCGCCGCTCGGTGCCCTTGAAGGCCATGTGCTCGAGAAAATGCGCGATGCCGTTCTGTTCAATGCGCTCATGGCGGCCACCGGCGTTGATCCAGATCCCGAGCGAGGCGGAGCGCATCCCCTCCATATGCTCGGTGACAATGCGAAACCCGTTGGGCAGCGTGTGGGTTTGGAGGGTCAAGCGCGACGATCCCTGATGAGCGTTTCTAGTGCAGCGAGGTCATTGGGGACCTCAGTGACGCGTTCTGGCCGTTCATACAGGTCGGCCATGCGCGGGGGCAAGGGGGGCCGAATACCTGTGGCGGCTTCCACGGCGTCGGGGAATTTGGCCGGGTGTGCGGTGGCGAGCGTGACCATCGGCTCGGGGCCGAGCTGTTCCTCGGCCACTTTCACGCCCACGGCGGAGTGGGGGCAGAGGAGTTCGCCCATGGTTTTCAGAGCGCCCGTGATGGTGGCCTGCGTCTCGTGCTCGTCCGAGCGGCCCGAGCTGAAATGCTCGCGCAGCGCCTCGAGCGCGCCCTGAGAGATATGAAAGCCCCCCGCCTTGAGCTCGGCCATGAGCTGCGCCACGGCGGCCCCGTCGCGCCCATAGGCATCAAAAAGCGCGCGCTCGAAATTCGAGCTGACCTGGATATCCATGGAGGGCGTGATCGTGGGATGCACCTCGCCCGTGAGGTAATCCCCCGTCGAGAGCGCCCGGTGCAGGATGTCGTTGCGGTTCGTGGCCACCACGAGCCGCTTGATGGGAAGCCCCATCCGCTTGGCGATATAGCCTGCAAAGATGTCGCCAAAAT
>JBCBME010000389.1:0-2814 GCA_039822945.1 Pseudomonadota bacterium | reverse complement strand
ACACGACCGTTATCGCCACGAAAAGGAGACTGAGCGCCACCGCCACGCGCCCGGCCAGCCGGACATCGGGCACAGAGCGCCTCCCGACCGCGCGCCCGGTGCGCACCGTCGCCGCCTGGCTGATCCCCACATGGACGACGAAAGTGAGCGAGGCGATGTTGAGCACGACGCCGTGGGCCGCAAGCTCCACCGTGCCGATGATCCCCATAAGGAGCGCGGAGGCCGTGAAAAGCCCCGTCTCGCTCACGGAAGTGAGCGCCACCGGCCAGCCCAGCCGAAAGACGCGGGCGATGATCTCAGGGTCCCGGCGCCAGATGTTTTGCAGGATCGCGTGTTCTGGGAAGGTGCGCATGGCGTAGACCATCAAGGCCGCAAAGAAGAGTGCGCCCACGACAAGCGTGGCCACCGCCGCCCCGCGCACGCCCATCTCCGGCCCGCCGAGATTGCCAAAGATCAGCACGTAGTTGATGGCCGCATTGGGCAAAAGCGCGATCCCGCTCACCCAAAGAAAGATCGTCGTCCGCTCAAGCGCGCTCAGATAGCTTTTCAGGACCATGATCCAGACCTGCGGCAGCATCCCCCAGCAGGCGATGCGCAGGTAGTCCTGCCCGAGCCGCGCGATCTCCGGCTCCTGCCCGAAGGCAAGCAGGATCCTCTCCGAAAACCAAAGCGGCACGATGGCGGCGGCCCCAAAGACCGTGACGAGCCAGAACGTCATGCGCGTGACGCGCCGCACATGCCGCTCATCCCCGCGCTCGGCGGCCTCCGCGATGAGCGGCAGCGCGGCCCAGGCAAAGCCCGACACCGACAAAAAGAGCACGAAAAAGAAGGACGTGGCCACGGTGAGTGCGGCGAGTTCCGGCACGCCGTACCAGCCCATCATGAGCGTGTCGGTCGCGCCCAGCGCCACCTGCGCCACAAGCGAGCCCGCCAGTGGCAGCGCCAGCGCAAGCGTTGCTCGCGCTTCGGGCCCGTGTCCTCTCAAAGTTGCCATGCCGGGCGCATACGCCTGTGACATTGCACCCGCAAGGGGATGGGCTAGGCTCCTGAGAAAGAGCGAGACCTATGCCGAACCTGCTGACCAAGCTGATCCACGATGCCCGCAGCTTTCTGACGGAGCTTGAGGCCAACAACTCGCACGATTGGTGGGCCCGCAACTCGGAGGTGTATGAAGAGCAACTTCGCGCCCCCGCGCTTCAGCTCATCGAGAGGTGGTCGGGGCCGCTCAGCCGCCTCGCGGGGACGCCCGTCAAAGGCAAGCTCTTTCGCCCCTACCGCGACGTACAATTCTCGGAGAATAAAACACCCTACTACACGCATCTGCACATGCGCTGGTCCGCGGATCGGGGTGGCGCGCTTCAACCCGCCTACTTTTTCGGGATCGCGCCGGGCTATGTGACGTTGGGCGCAGGGCAAACCGACTTTGACGGGCCGGGCCTCCGCGCCTGGCAGGCTGCCGTGGATCGGGAGGGCGAAACGTTGCGCCAGATCACCGATGCTCTGTCCGCCAGCGGCTACCGGATGAGCGAACCGGGCCTAAGGGAGGTGCCAGCCCCCTACGCGAGCGACCATCCGCAGGAGGCGATGCTGCGCCGGATCGGGCTTAGCGTGTGGCGTGATACCGATTCAGGCCTCTCAGCCGATCAGATGCGGCTCTGTTTCGAGGATCTGACCCCGCTCGTGGGCTTTCTGGGGCGCCTTTAGGCCCCCGCTAATCCCGAGCCGCAGGCACGCGGAATGCGCGGACAAGCGCCGTGCCATCCTCGCGCTCGGGTTCAAATCCCATGGAGCCGTAATAGGCGTGCCCCTCATCATTTGTCTTCTGGATGAAGGCCTCGATTAGCGTCAGACCCTCCGCCTGTGCGGCCTCCAGCGTGGCAGCAAAGAGCGCGCGCCCGATCCCGCGACGCGCAGCGTCGGGGGCGACATGGGTGCCGATGATGCCACTTCCCATCGGCGCGCCATAGGGGTTTCCCTCATAGGCGCGGGAGAGGATCTGAAGCCCGAGGCAGGCCCCGCCTTCCATCGCCACCGAGGTCAGGATCCCGTGCGGATCTAGGACATAGTGGTCCCGCGCCATTTCTTCGTCGCAGCGGCGCGTGCGTTTGCCGGCCGCCTTGAGCGCATAGAGCATGACGCTGATCGCCGGCACATCCTCCGGTACGGCGGGGCGAATGATCACTTCCGGCTCAGCTTCATGTGGTTGGCGCGCAAAAGCTCCGGCTTGCCGGTCCAGGCATAGGCCAGAAGCGCGGGCTCAGTGTCGGAGACGGTGATGCGGTGCTTGGCGCCCGCGGGATTGAAGATGAGCGAGCCTGGCGCATAGACGGCCTGGTTGTTCTGGCTGACCGCGCCGGAGAGACACACGTAGCTTTCCGAGATCCCCTCATGTGCATGGGCGGGGTAGATGCAGCCCGGTGCGAAGAGCACGACGCCGAGCGTGAGCTCTTCGGTCACGACCGGCCCGCGCGGCCCGGCGATCTCGGCGTAGCCATAGGCCCGCGCGAGGCCCCGGGGCATCTTGTCATAGCCATACTCCCAGCTGAGATGCGGGACGACATAGCGCAGCGCCCGCACAGCCGGGGCCGCGGCTCCCTGCACGCCTTCGCTCAGCGCACGGTTCAGATGGGCCGTCACCGGCAGGCCATGGGGCGGGCGCAGTTGCACGCGCGGCTCGGACCTGAGCGTCCGGCTGATGGCCTCGCGCACCGCGCGCTGATGGGCGCGGATCGGCTTTGAGCCCCCCGAGGACATGAAACGGTAAAGCTCATAGATCTCGCGGCACAGATACCGCCAATCCGGCACCTCCGCGAG
>JBCBME010000388.1:0-2842 GCA_039822945.1 Pseudomonadota bacterium | reverse complement strand
GGCCCACATGACGGCTGCTTTTCTCCGGACTCTCGCCGCAAACAACGCGTGATACCTCAGAATCCCCTTGCATGCGGATGCGAAAGGGTACTTTTGTATACACACTGAGTCACGCAGGGAGAGCGTCATGGGCGTCCAGGAAACCAAGATCTATCCAATCAACACAGGCTGGCTCGAAGCTGACCTGGGCACCTACACCTTTTGGAAGGGACCGGCCGGGAAGAAATTCTGGAACCCGGTCTACTGCCATTACGTCGATACCGGCGACATGAAAATCCTCGTGGACACAGGCCTCTGCGACGAGGAACGCGCCACCAAGTACCACCACAAGTGCCAAAAGCGCGGCTGCCTGCAGGTCCATGAGCATCTCGAGCAAAAGCTCGGCGTGCATCCCGATGAGATCGACGCCATCGTCTTTACCCACCTGCACTGGGACCACGTGCAGAACATGAAGCTCTTCAAGAATGCGCGCTACATCGCGCCCAAGGCCGAGATCGAAATGGCCTACAACCCCCTGCCCCTCTACTACCGCACCTATGAGAGCGGGTATCTGGGGATCGAGCCCGCCTATGCGGGCTGCGTCTTTGAGGCGGTGGATGACGAATGCGAGGTGCTCCCGGGGATCACGATGTTCCATACGCCGGGGCACTCCGTGGGCCACATGGCCGTCACCGTGGCCACCGCGGCGGGCGATATCGTGCTCGCAGGCGACGCGATATTCCAAGAACGCAACCTCGAGCCTTGCGCGGCAGAAGGCTGGCGCTATTGGGTACCCGCACGGTTTGTGAACAGCTATGAGGGCTGGAAATCGGTGGAAGAGCTCGACAAGCGCGCCGATGTCATCCTGCCCTGCCATGACGAGGCCGCCAATGCGCGCTCCGACGTCTTCCCCTATGAGGGGATGGAGTTGCGCAAGCGCCGGCAATTCATTCCCGGCTTCCAGTTCTACTTTGGCGATATGCCGCCCGGGACAGCCGAGAAGGCCGCGCCTGCCATGGCGCCGGGGGATGTGGAGGCTTACCTCGCCGCGCTCACCGATCCCAAGGATATGGCCGAGTCCTGAGCCGTGACCCGCGAGCCTGCATCTTTGGCCGCCATTGCCGGGGGCTATGACGCCGTTGTTCTCGATCAGTGGGGCGTGCTCCATGACGGGACCGCGCCCTACCCCTGCGCTGTGGAGGCGGTTGCCGCGCTTCATGCGGCGGGGGTGCGGATGGCGGTTTTGTCGAATTCCGGCAAGCGGTCGGCCCCGAATGCGGACCGCATCGCGCGGATCGGATTTCCACCGGAGCATTTCGAGACGGTCATGACGAGCGGTGAGGCGCTCTGGCAGGATCTGGCGGCGGGGCGCGTCGAGGCGCGCAAGCTTTTCGCCATTGAGCGTGCCCCCGGTGACGCTGCCGCCTGGATCGCGGGATCCGGGGCCACGCTGGTGGATGATGTGGATCAGGCTGACGCCGTTCTTCTGATGGGGCTGCCGGACGGGGCCGAGGCGGATGCGTTTGACGCGGTGATGACGGCGGCGCTCTCCCGAGATGTTCCGGTGCTTTGCACCAATCCGGACCGCGCCTCCCCCCGGGCGGGCGGGGAGGTGGTGATCTCCCCCGGTCAGCTGGCCCATGATCACGCGGCGCGGGGCGGCCGCGTGGCGTTCTACGGCAAACCGCACAAGCCTGTATTTGACGCCATCGCGCGGACGCTCGACCTCGATGGCGGGCGGCTCCTGATGGTGGGGGACAGCCTCGAGCATGACATTGCGGGCGCGGCGGGAGCAGGCTGGGACAGCCTCTTTATCCGGGGCGGGCTCCATGCCTCGTTTTTTGCTGGCCACGGCGATATTTCGGCACGGCTGGCGGAGCTCGCCAGGGCGGAGGGCGCGCCGCTGCCCACATATACGCTCCAAACACTTGGTCAGCTCACGCCGCAGACCGCAGGGACTGTTTCATGAATAAAACATCTGAATTCGCCGCGTTTTGCTCCTTTTCCGAACGTCTGGGGAAGGATCGGCTGCGCGTGCAGGGACCGGGCGGGAACACGTCGATCAAGTCTGGTGAGGTGATGTGGATCAAGGCCTCTGGCACCGAGCTCGCCGACGCGGAGACGGGCGACATCTTTGTTGCTGTTGATCTAGCGGCGGCGCGAGCCGAGGCGCGAGAGGAGGCGGGCGACGGCTCCTGCAAGACCACGGTCATTGACCCCGCACAGACGCTGCGCCCATCGATCGAGACAACGTTTCATGCCGCGCTCGGCTGGCCCGTGGTGGCCCATACCCATTCGGTGGCCACGCTGTGCCATGCGGTGAGCCCCGAGGGGCGGCTCGTGGCGGATGAAAAGCTCAACGGGCTGCCCTTTGCCCGGGTGCCCTATGCCAAGCCGGGGCTGCCTTTGACGCGCGAAATTCTCGCGCGGGCCGCACCGGAAACGCAGGTCTTCGTTCTGCAGAACCACGGATTGATCTGTTGCGCGGAGAGTGTGGAGGCCTGCGCGGTCCTGATGGATGAGGTGGAGGCACGGCTGGCCCTGCCCGAGCACCGCGCGACGGACACCGCGCCCGCAGGCGACGCGCCTGACGGCTTTGACTGGAGCGACGCCAACTGGCTCGCGCAGGACGACAAGATCACAGCGCTCGCGCTGGCAGGGTCGTACTACCCCGACCACGTGGTGTTCCTCGGCCCCGCGCTGCCGGACCATGATCACGACGGCACGCCCCCCGCTGTGCTCCTGCCCGGGAAGGGCGTTGCGTTGCGCTCCGGGGCGACGTCGTCGCAGCAGGCAATGCTCACGTGCCTCTCGGACATGCTGGCGCGGCTCCCCGATGGCTGGACGCCAGAGGCGATTGGGC
>JBCBME010000387.1:0-2864 GCA_039822945.1 Pseudomonadota bacterium | reverse complement strand
TCAGAAGCGCGCTCGAGGGCATGCAAAAGGCGGCGGCCGAGGCGGGCGTCGACGCGCATCTGGTCAACCGCGCGATGATGGCGGAGCTCGAAGCGCTCCGCGCCGAGCGTGCCGATGATGCGCGCGAAATTTCCGAGCTCGTGGACGCGCTCGAACCGCTGGTGGGAGGGGAGGCCGGCAATGCCTGAGATCAAGATTGAAATCGGTGGTCGGGACTTCGAAGTGTCCTGCGAACCGGGCCAGGAGCATTATCTGCAAGCGGCAGCTGCGATGCTCGACAAGGAAGCCAAAGTGCTTGTGCAGCACACCGGGCGCATCCCGGAGGCGCAGATGCTGCTGATGGCCGGGCTGATGCTCGCGGATCGCACGGCCTCTGTGGAGGACCGGGTGCGCGAGGCTGAAGACAAGCTCTCGCGCCGTGATGCGCTCATCGCTGAGCTGCAAGATCGCCCGAGACCGGAGCCAGAGACAGTGGAAGTGGCGGTGGTGCCGCGCATTGTCACCGAGAGCATGGCCGAGCTCGCCGCCCGCGCCGAAGCCTTGGCCGCCGAGATCGAAGAGAAAGCGAGCTAAGCCCCATCTGGGGCAGGGCGGCCGCGCTCGGACCCCGCACGCGGGGCCCTCGCCCGGCCGGGGATCGCGGGCGCTCCGTGCGATCCCGGGCCCGGGACGCGCATTGCGCTGCAGCCCACCAAATTAGTTGGGTGGGAGAGCGGCTAAGCGTTGTGCTCGCGGATCTTGTCGGCGGCGTCTTTGTCGTAGGACACGCCGTTTTCGTCAAAGAGCGTGTCGAGCTCCCCCGACAGCGTCATGTCAGTGATGATGTCGCAGCCGCCCACGAACTCACCCTTCACGTAGAGCTGGGGGATGGTGGGCCAGTCGGAGAAATCCTTGATCCCCTGCCGGATGCCGTCATCGGCGAGGACGTTCACGTCCTGATAGTCGACGCCCATGTAATTCAGCACCCCGGCTACGCGGCTAGAGAACCCGCATTGCGGCATGGATTTGGTGCCCTTCATGAAGAGGACCACGTCGTTGGCTTTGATCGTGGCCGCGATGGCGTCTGCGGCGGTCGTTGTCGTGTCGGTCATGGTTGCGTCCTTATCGGCACGTTTTTGAGGGCACGTGGCAGTTATCGTTTGGATTTCGGCACGAAGCGGCGGGCATAGGCCTGTGGATCGCGCGGGACTTTGTAGCTGGTGGAATGGCCCGAAAGGCCGGAGCTGTAATCGGCGTGGATGACGTGGTCCCCCTTGCCGGGGGGCGCGCCGCGTTCAGGCGTGTCGCGTTCCTGGCGCACTACGTAGATGGCGCGCCCCACGAGGATGGCAACGATCGCGGCCGAGAGCACGACGATGAAGATCGAGCCCTCCATGGCGCTACTCGGGCGCCCGCGTCGTGAGCGCGAGAGCGTGGAGCGCGCCGTTCGGCCCGTCCATGGCGCCTTTCAGGGCGGCATAGACCATGCGCTGCTGCTGGACGCGGTTCTTTCCGCGGAAGCTTTCGTCGATGACGACGGCGGCGAAATGGGCCCCATCATCGCCCTGCACGGAAATCTCGGCCTTGGGGAAATCCTCCCGGATGAGGGCTTCAATCTCGGTTGGGGTGATGCTCATGGCTGCTCCGTTCGCTTTTTGCAAATGTAGATGCCCCGGTGGGGGGCCGCAAGCGTCGCGCATCTGCCGCTGAACAGAGGGCACAGGCCGCGGTGAATTTTTCACCGATCCAGCGGGGAGGGGCCGGCGCGTTTTCGGGTGAGATCAGGCCACCGCCTGGGCAAAGCTCGTCATGAAAATCTCGCTGAGCTCTGCGAGCGGCGCGCTCGAGCGCCCCATCTTCACGTCGCTTCCCGAGAACCGCCCCACCGTCGTGATGGGAACGCCCGCCTGGCTTGCCGCGATCATGAGCGCCTCGGCCTTGTCAAAGGAGCAGGCCACGAGGTAGCGCGCCTGATCCTCGCCAAAGAGCGTTGCGGTATCCTCTGGCGTCAGCTGCACGCCAACGCCCGCATCATGGGCCATCTCGAAAGCGGCGAGCGCGAGGCCCCCATCGGCGAGATCGGTGCAGGCATCGATCCATTCACGGTTGTCGCGGATGAAATCGCCGGCGGCTTTCTCAGCGGCGAGATCAACGCGCGGGGCGTCGCCATCGGTGCGGTTGAAAACTTCTGAGAGGAGCGCGGACCGGCCCAGATGGCCCTCGGTCTCTCCGATCAGGATCGCGAGGTGCCCCGCGCGGGCGGAGCGGCAGATCATCGTGTCGATGTCCTCGATGAGGCCCACAGCACCGATCGTCGGTGTGGGCAGGATCGCGGCGCCGTCGGTCTCATTGTAAAGTGAGACATTGCCCGACACGATGGGCATGTCGAGCGCGGCCACGGCCTCCCCAATGCCCTGGATGGCTCCCACAAACTGGCCCATGATGGCGGGCTTTTCGGGATTGCCGAAATTGAGGTTGTCGGTCGTGGCCAAGGGCCGCGCGCCCGTGGCGGTGAGATTGCGGTAGGCCTCGGCTACGGCCTGCTTGCCGCCTTCGATGGGGTTGGCTTCCACATAGCGCGGCGTGACGTCGGAGGTGAAGGCGAGGGCCTTTTGCGTGCCATGGACGCGCGTGATGCCTGCGCCCGCGCCGGGGACGCGGATCGTGTCGGCCATCACCTGGCTGTCGTATTGCTCGAAGACCCAGGCTTTTGAGGCGTAGTTAGGGCTCGACAGAAGCGCCTTCAGCCCATCGATCGGATCGATGTTGGGCACGTCGGACAGCGGCTCGGGCTCCGGCGTTGGCTCCCATGGGCGGTCATATTCGGGGGCGGTGGAAGAAAGTTTCGAAAGCGGTAGATCGGCTTTGACCTCCCCGTCATGGAG
>JBCBME010000386.1:0-2866 GCA_039822945.1 Pseudomonadota bacterium | reverse complement strand
CGGCGACGGGAATACCCGTCCCGCTGAGCGCCTCTACCGCCGCTGGCACCATGTCGTGATAAACGCAGACCGCGCCAGTGGTGAGACCCGGCAGGCCAATGGCGTCGAGAAGGTCGGCGCGCACCGGCTGACGTGCCTTGGCGCAAAGCCTGCGCACGCGGCCCTCGGTGTCATCCCCGGAGAGCGTCGTGAGGTCGATCATCGTGATCGCCTTGGCAAGCCATGCCGCCTGATAGTCCTTTTTTACCGAGCGTCGGCCGGGCAGCGTGGCCGCGCGCCGTTCGATGGCAGAGGTGTTGGCCTGAATGCTGAGCGCCCAGTCGAGATCGAGAGCCATGCCGGGGTTGCGCGGCTCCCCATGACCGAGCGCCGTGGGCAGGTGCGATTGAACGAGCGTTTCCATGGAGCTTGAAAAACACGGGCAGCGCCGCGGGGCAAGGATTACCGCGCCTTCTTGTAGCGCTCGCCGGGTCTCGCTAGGGACGCAGCAGACTTCTGGAGACGCGCTCATGACCTTTGATCGATCGCTCAAGATCGCCCCGTCCATCCTCGCCGCCGACTTTGCCGCCTTCGGGGCCGAGATCGATGCGGTGGAGGCTCAAGGCGCTGACTGGATCCATGTGGACGTCATGGACGGGCATTTCGTGCCCAACATTTCCTTTGGGGCCACGACCTGCGCGGCCATCCGCCCTCACATCAAGACGGTGATGGATGTCCATTTGATGATTGCGCCGGTTGATCCCTATATTTCGGCGTTTGCGGAGGCTGGCGCGGACATTCTCACCGCGCATGTTGAGGCGGGCCCTCATATTCACCGGACGCTGCAGGCCATTCGCGGTCACGGGATGCGGCCGGGCGTGGCGCTCAATCCCGGGACCCCGGTGGCGGCTGTGGTCCCGCTTCTCGACATGGTGGACCTCGTTTGCGTCATGAGCGTGAACCCGGGATTTGGGGGGCAGAGCTTTATTCCCTCCACCGTCGAGCGGGTGAAAGAGCTCCGTGCAGTCATCGGAGATCGTCCGATCCATATCGAGATCGACGGCGGCATCGGGCCGGAAACTGCGCCCCTTGTCGCCGCGGCTGGTGCAGATGTCCTGGTGGCTGGATCGGCCGTGTTCAAAGGCGGCACGCCTGCCGATCCGAGTGCTTATGGGGAGAACATGCGCGCGATCCGTTCTGCCTGTTCTGCCTGATCGCGCTCTGTGCTTGGGTAATGACCGTCTGAGTGCCTCCGGCGGGAGTATTTTTGGAAAGATGAAGACGGGCGGGCGCCCTCTTTAGCCTTTTGCGATGGCTTTGGCATCGCGGGCGAGATGTTCGACGGCGGCGCGCATGAAGTCGAGCCCGAGAGGATTGGACGCGTTTCCATCAAGGCCGCGTTTCAAGACGCCCTGAAGGATCGCGAGAAAGCGGAACGTCGCGAAGGCGAGGTAGAAGTTCCAGTGACTGGGGGGCTTAATCCCGCGCCGCTCGGCATAGGCGGCCACATAGTCGCTGTCACTCGGGAGGCCTGCGGCTGCGCGGTCGATGCCTGCGAGCCCCTTAAGCTGGCCGCTATTCGGGAGCCGCCAGACCATGACCTGATAGGCGAGATCGGCCATGGGGTGGCCAAGCGTGCTGAGCTCCCAATCGAGGAGGGCGCGCACCTCGTGGTCGGGCCCGAAGATCATGTTGTCGATCCGGTAGTCGCCGTGGACGATCGCCACCTCTCCGTCGTCTTCGGGCATCGCCTCGGCGAGCCACGCCATGACCCAGTCCGCCTCTGGCAAAGGCTCTGTTTCGGCGGCGCGATACTGCCCGCTCCACCGGGCCAGCTGGCGTGCGAAGTAGTTGCCGGGTTTGCCGAAATCTCCAAGGCCAACATGCGCGGGCTCAATGGTGTGGAGCGCGGCGAGGGTTTTATTCATCGCGTCATAAATGGCGGCGCGATCCTGTGGTGCGTGATCCGGGAGCGCGGGATCCCAATGGACGTGGCCTTCGGCGAAATCCATCACAAAGAACTGTGTGCCCAACGGGCTCTCATCCCCGCTCAGGTGGTACATCGCCGGGACCGGAACACCGCTTTCGGCAAGGGCCGCCATCACACGGTATTCCCGCGCGACCTGATGCGCCGAGGGCAGCAGATCACCCGGTGGCTTGGCCCGAAGCACGAAGCGGCGCGCGCCCGAGTGGACCGCGTAGGTGGGGTTTGACTGCCCGCCACTGAATTTTTCCAGCTTGTCGAGTGTCGTGAAGCCCGCGACATGCTGCGCGAGATATGCCTCCAACGTTGCGTGGTCGTAGCTGTGCATGTTTTCTCTCCGTCCCGGGCTGCTAGTCTTTGCGCAGCCGCAACAAGACGCAAGGGTGCGAGATGGATTTGGGATTGTCGAATGCGCGTCAGGCGCTTCTGGAAGAGGCGAAGTCCTTCCTCACCACGCGCGTCATGTCGCTGGAGGATGCGTATGCTGCCGAGATCGGCAAGGAGGATCGTTGGGCTTACACCGCGCGGCAGGCCGAGATCCTTGAGGGGCTGAAGGCCGAGGCGCGTGCCGCGGGCCTCTGGAACTTTTGGCTGTCGTCAGAGGGCCACCGCCTGAGCACCGTGGAATACGCCTATTTCGCCGAAGAGATGGGCAAGACCCCGCTGGGCGCAGAGGTCTTCAACTGCAACGCGCCGGATACCGGCAACATGGAAGTCTTCCTCAAATACGGCACACCCGCGATGCAGGCGCGCTGGCTCGCGCCGCTTATGCAAGGCGAGATCCGCTCGGCCTATGCCATGACAGAGCCGGACGTGGCCTCGTCAGATGCCACCAATATCTCGCTCTCCTGCGTCCCAGATGGCGATAGTTACGTCTTAAATGGCGAAAAATGGTGGATTAGT
>JBCBME010000385.1:0-2875 GCA_039822945.1 Pseudomonadota bacterium | reverse complement strand
CGCTCGATAACGGCCAGCCGGCCCGCACGGGCTTCGTGGTGAGCAGCTGCAGCATGTTCCAGGCTTTGGCGTCCTCATCATCCACGCTGACGGTGCGGGCCGGCTGGCCGTTATCGAGCGCCTCTTGCGCCGCGATCAGAAGGCGCTCCTGCTGGGCGGCTTCCTTGTCACCGCCCTTGAGCTTGCGCACGAGATTGGCCCGCCGCTTTTCGATGCTTTCAAGATCGGCAAGCATGAGCTCTGTCTCAATCACCTCGGCATCGGCCACGGGATCGACGCGGCCTTCGACATGGGTGACATCCCCGTCCTCAAAACAGCGGAGGACGTGGGCGATCGCGTCCACTTCCCGGATGTTGGCGAGGAACTGATTGCCGAGCCCTTCGCCTTTTGAGGCGCCTTTCACGAGACCGGCGATGTCGACAAACGTCATACGCGCGGGCACGACTTGCTTGGATGCGTTCATTTCCGCGAGTTTGTCGAGCCGTCCATCGGGTACGGCGACCTCCCCCACGTTGGGCTCGATCGTGCAAAACGGAAAGTTGGCGGCCTGCGCCGCGGCCGTCTTTGTTAGCGCGTTGAAAAGCGTGGATTTTCCGACGTTCGGAAGCCCCACGATGCCCATCTTGAAACCCATGGCATAGCACCTCGTTTGATCGGCGCTCGACCTAGGCGCAATCGCGGGCCAAGGCAAGGCGGTGCGCAGGCCGCGCTTGCACAGCTTGACCTCCGCTGTGCGAGGAGTACCGGTGCCCTATGGATGCCACCGCCGCCTCAGAAACAAAGCCGCTCCTCAAATTGAGCATCCCGCTGATGATCGGGTTGGCGGCTGCTTTGATGATCGGTGTGGTCGATACGATCATGATCGCGCCGCTTGGGACCGTGCCCTTGGCCGCCGCGGGCATCGCCACGGCCGTTCTGATCATTATCATCTCTGCGCTTTGGGGCATCATCACGGTGCTGTCGGTCCGGATCAGTCAGGCCGACGGGGCCAGCGATGCGGTGAGTGTCTCTTCCGAGATGCGGAATGGGATCGTGACAGCCCTTTTGGGCGGCGTGGCCGGCGCCGCGCTCATGCTTGTGACCTTTCCATTGCTTGGCCCTATCGGGCAGCCGGATGAGGTGATCGCCATCGTCTTTCCCTATTGGGCGGCGATGTCTGTGTGGATCGTGCCCTTCACGCTCTTTTTCGCCGTCAAAGCGCTCTTTGATGCTGTGGGGCGGGAATGGACGGGGGTGGCGATCAGCTATGTAGGCGTCGTCTTTAACATCCCGGCCAACTACCTGCTGATCTATACGGCTGAGCTTGGGCTTGTCGGTGCGGGGTTTGCCTCTGTCATATCGCAATCCGTGTCACTTCTCGTGGCCTATGTGGTCTGGAAGCACGCGCCATCCCTCGCCAAATACCGCGCAGAGGCGAAGGTGAGCCTTCGCAAGGTCAGGGAACAGCTCCGTGAAAGCCTGCCGCTCTGCATCGGGTATGCCGGAGAGGGCGGGGCCTATGCCTTTGTCGGGATCATGATGGGGTGGCTCGGCGCGACGGCGCTGGCCGCGCATCAGGTGGTAAACGCGGTGGGCGGGCTTTCCTACGTGGTGCCCTTGGGTCTCGCGGGGGCCGTTTCGATCCGCGTCGGCCATGCCGTGGGCGGATCCGGACGGGGGAGGCTGCGCGCCATCCTCAAATCGGCGATCGGCATTTCGATCCTTTGGATGAGCGTCATCGCCGTTCTTTACGTCACGCTTGGGCGTCCTTTGGCGGAGCTTTTGTCGGATGATGCAGCCGTTGTGGCTTTGGCGGCTCTGCTCTTTGTCATCGTGGGCCTTTTGCAAGTCGTGGACGGGATCCAAGGCACGGCTCTCGGCGCCTTGCGGGGGATTTCCGACAACACGGTGCCTACGACGATCACGCTCGTAGCCTACTGGGCGCTTGCGCTTCCGGTGGCCTACATCCTCGCCTTTCCACTCGGGATGGGCGCCGTGGGTCTCTGGCTCGGCTACACGGTTGGTCTGGCGGTCGCGGCCGTTGCCCTTCCCTGGCGGTATTGGCGACTGACTGGCGCACCGGCTTGATTTCAACGCGCCGATAGATCACAGACGCCGCGATTGAGGAGGTCCGCCATGTCACGCATCGACGCCAAGTTTGCCGAGTTGAAGGATGCCGGTCGTAAGGCGTTCGTCGCCTATGTTATGGCGGGCGATCCCGATTATGAAACCGCGCTTGAAGTGGTCAAAGGCCTGCCGGGGGCCGGCGTCGACATCATCGAGCTTGGGCTGCCTTTTACCGATCCAATGGCCGATGGACCCACGATCCAGCTCGCCGGGCAGCGGGCGCTCGAGGCGGGCATGACGCTCGACCGGACGCTCGACATCGCGCGCGCGCTCCGCGCCGAAGACGACACAACCCCGATCGTATTGATGGGATACTACAACCCGATCTATTCGCGGGGCGTGGACCGTTTTCTCGCCGAGGCCAAGGAGGCCGGGATCGACGGGCTCATCATTGTGGATCTGCCACCGGAAGAAGACGATGAGCTCTGCATCCCTGCTCAACGGGCGGGGCTGAACTTCATTCGGCTTGCCACGCCCACGACCGACGAAAAGCGTCTGCCCACGGTGCTGCAGAACACGTCTGGCTTTGTCTACTACGTCTCGATCACCGGGATCACCGGCGCAGCCGCGGCCGAGGCCGGAGATGTCGGGCCCGAGGTGCGCCGCATCAAATCGGCGACAGACCTGCCCGTGATCGTGGGCTTTGGCATAAAGACACCGGAAGCAAGCCAGCGGATCGCCTCCGTGGCAGATGGCGCTGTGGTGGGCTCGGCCATCGTTGAAAAGATCGGAAATGGCGAAAGCCCCGAGGATGTGCTGGCTTTACCTT
>JBCBME010000384.1:0-2879 GCA_039822945.1 Pseudomonadota bacterium | reverse complement strand
GTCAGGCCTTGCCCTTTGGGGCCCGCCTTCGGCAGCGCCGCATCAATGTAGCTGCGGGAGGCAAAGACGCCGAGCGAAAGCGGAAAGAGCTTCCGCCCCACCGCATCCTCCTCCACCGAGACCACATGGCGGATGGAGATATCCGTCTCATCCTTTTCGATGGAGTCGAGCATGTAGGAGAGCTTCAGCTCGATCTCGATATCGGGGTAGAGCGCGGCAAACTCCGCCAGCACGGGCGCCAGAAGGTAGTGCGCGGTGAGCGGATCAGCCGAGAGCCTGATCTGGCCAGAGGCCTCCCGGTCGAGCCCTTTGACGGCGCTGAACCCTTTGAGGAGCGCGGTCTCGGCCTCAAGTGCTTGCGGCAGGAGGCGACGCCCCGCTGCCGTCAACGTGAGCCCGCGCGCCGCACGCCGAAAGAGCGTGGTGCCAAGCTGCGCCTCGAGCCCCTCGATCTGGCGGCGCACGGTGGCGTGGGTGCCCTCCGTGAGCTCCGCGGCCCCCCGCAGGGATCCGGTGCGCGCAACGGCGAGAAAGGCGGGCAGAGATTTCCAATCCATCACTTCGGTTCATTTATTGACCAACACGGTTCACTATAGGCAGTATTTGGGTCGAAATACATCCGGTATCTCCTTCCTCAATCGAGAAAGGAGATCATCATGACCAAAACCTACGCCGCCTGGACCATTCGCCGCTACGGCGCGCCGGAGGTCCTCGCCCCCGTCACCCGTGACATGCCCACCCCGGGTGAGGGAGAGATCCTCGTCCGCATCCGCGCCTCGGCGGTCACGCGCGCCGATGGCATGATGCGGGCCGGCACGCCACGCTTCGCACGGCTCTTTCTGGGTCTGTCACGCCCTCGCGCCGGGCTCTCGGGCACGTGCTTTTCGGGCGATGTCGTGGCGGTGGGCGCAGGCGTCACCCGCTTTGCCCCGGGCGAGAGCGTCTTTGGGGAGGCCGGGCTCCAGTTCGGGGCCAACGCCACGCATATCTGTCTTTCCGCCGAAGGCAGCCTTGCCCAAAAGCCAGAGACGCTCAGCCACGAAGAGGCCGCCGTCATGGCCGATGGGGCGCTGACCTCCTGGCACTTCCTGACGCGGGTCGTGCGCGTCAAACCGGGCGACAGGGTGCTCGTGCTGGGCGGCTCGGGCAGCCTCGGCAGCGCGGCGATCCAGTTTGCCGCGGCCCTCGGCGCAGATGTCACGGCCACCAGCAGCGCGCGCAATCATGAGCTCCTGACAAGCCTCGGCGCGCACCACGTCATCGACTACCGCTCCGAGGATCCCCTCGCGGCGGGCGCAGGCTACGACGTCGTCTTCGACACGCTGGGCATCGCCAGTTTTGGGGCGGCGCGCAACGCGCTCCGTGACGGCGGGCGCTACATCTGCCCCGTCCTTGGTCTCCGGCTTTTGCGCGACATGGCCATAAGCCGCGTCACGGGCAGCCGGCGCGCACTCTTTGCCGCCGCAGGCATGGAGAAACCCGCCACCCACCGGGAGGAATTCGAGGAGATCCTGGCTCTCGTGCGCGAGGGCCGCTTTGCCCCCGTGATGGATCGGTCCTACCCGCTGGGCGATCTGGTGGAGGCGCACCGCTACATGGAAACCGGGCGCAAGCGCGGCAACGTGGTGGTGGTCTGAGACGCCGCGCCCCGCGCCCCCCGGGGTCGGGGGCGCGTTTCAAGCCAAAGCTAGTGGGTCGGTGCGCTCTCTGGCTTTTTCCAGACGGTGACGATGTCTGTCGACAAAAGCTCCTCGTCGGAAAACTCAGCGAGCTCACCGCGCGCCCGCAGCGCCTTGAGCTCTGCATGGGCCTCGGGCGCGGGATCCTGCACCAGCTCTTCGTGCAGACCCGGCCAATGACGCTCGAACTTTTCCCGGTACTCCGCGAGCCGCAGCTTGTTGAGATAGCTGTTGGCCTGCACCTTGTGCGCGTGTTCTGGGCGCAGATGCGACCAATAGGGGATCATGTCACGCTGCCCGGTGAAGATCCGCGTGTCATGGATCCCGGAATCGGACGTGTAGAGATGCGTCACGATCGACGCCACACCGCCCGGCCGCAGCACGCGCGCGATCTCAGAGATCACGGGCTCCGGATCCGGGATGTGCTCAAAGACCGACCGCGACACCACCAGATCAAAGCTTTCGTCTTCGAACTGCATGTCGGTGGCGTCCATGCACAGGATATCGCCCTTAAGCTCCTTGATACGGAGCTCTTCGCACATCCGTTGGTGAAACCGCTTGTCCACCCCCAGCAATCGGCGCCCCATCGTCTTGATGGCGCGCACGTTTCCGCGGTGGCGCAGATCGTCGATGAAGCCCGCCAGTACGCTTCCGGTCTGGCGTGGTTCGATATCGATGCCGGTATAGGTGTTGTCGCCCGAGAAGTAGTACTGGTACGGAGCCCGCTGGCCGGGGCCCACATCCAGCACTTCGAGCGCCTTGGCCTCGCGCCCGAGGCAAGCGGTAATCCGCCGTTCATCCTCGCGCATGTGGCCGATGATCTTTGCCACGCGGCCCTCAAGGCCGATGTGATTGAACTGGTAAAGGTCTTTAAGCTCTCGAAATGAGAGACTTTTCATATACGTAGCCACGCTCGCCCTCTCGCGCCTAAAATATCGCTCAAAAAATACCCCCACATTGAAAACGAGGCAATCAGAGATGGGATTGTGGCGATGCTCAGGCGCGACTGTCGCTCTGGAGCGGTCAGTGAATGGGCAGATTGGCCATTGTGCGGCCTGCGTGGCCGATGCGGGCGGGCCTGGGCGCGGTTCCCTCAGGTGCCGCCCCCCACGGGATACAACTGCCCACGGATATCCCCGAAATAGGTCTGCCCGGTCGTATGGAGGTTGAAGTAGAGCTCCCGCTCGAACGCGATATGGG
>JBCBME010000383.1:0-2888 GCA_039822945.1 Pseudomonadota bacterium | reverse complement strand
GGAGACACTGGCGCTGACGGGTGAGTCAGGGTCCGGTAAGTCGACGCTTCTTCACGTGATTGGCGGGCTTGAGGCTGCCGATCGTGGGTCCATCCGGCTCGGGGATCGGGAGCTTGTGGGGCTTGGCGACGTCGAATTGGCGCAGCTTCGGCGGGAGCGGATCGGCGTCGTCTTTCAGCAGTTTAACCTCATCCCATCACTGACCGTGGCCCAAAACCTCGCCTTCCACGCGCGCCTGTCCGGGCGGGTGGATGCGCCGTGGCTGAAGGACCTCACGCAGGCGCTGGGCCTCGGCTCGCTCAAGAGCCGCTATCCGGAGCAGCTTTCTGGCGGCCAGCAGCAGCGGGTGGCGATCGGGCGGGCCCTGGCTAGCAAGCCCTCCGTGGTTCTGGCCGATGAGCCCACAGGCAACCTTGATGAGGCGACCGGTGATGAGGTCATGGCGCTAATGGTCCGCCTGACGCGAGAGGCGGGCGCCGGGCTCCTTATGGTGACGCATTCGCCTGCAAGGGCGAGCGCCCTTGATCGCCAGATCCATCTGTCTCACGGGCGCATCGCCTGATGTGGCTCACGGCCCTTTCCGCGCTCCTGTCGCACTGGCGCCGGCACCCGCTTCAGCTTCTGACGCTGCTGGCCGGTCTTGCGGCGGCGACGGCGCTGTGGACGGGCGTGCAGGCCATCAATGCCGAAGCGCGATCGAGCTATGACGACGCGGCGACGGCACTCGGGCAGGGGACGGAGACACGTCTCGTCCCCCGCGACGGCACACCTCTTTCACCGGAGAGCTTTGGCGCGCTGCGTCGGGCGGGGTGGCTCGTTTCGCCCGTCATCGAGGGGCGGCTGGGCGACGTGCTTTTGACCGGCATCGATCCCTTTACGCTGCCACCTTCGCCCACGCGACCGGCGCTTACGGATGCCGATAGCCTTGCGCAGTTTCTGTCTCCGGAGGGTCTCCTCTCCGTGCACCCGGAGACGATCCCGGAGCTGCCGGATGGCCCGCTCCCCCCTGTTGAGCTATCGGCAAACATCCCCGTGGGTGAAGCGGTGGCCGACATAGCGACGGCGTGGCGGCTGCTTGGCCGGGAAGAGATCAGCTACTTCGTGCTTTTGCCGAACCAACCGGTGGGTCTCGCGCCGCTCAGTATTGTCGCGCCGGGTCTTGAGCAGGTCACTCTGGAAGCCAGCACTGACATCGCGCGGCTCACGCGATCCTTCCACCTGAACCTGACGGCCTTTGGCTTTCTCAGCTTTGCTGTGGGCCTCTTTATCGTCCACGCGGCCATGGGGCTCGCGTTTGAGCAAAGGCGCGGCATGTTTCGAACGTTGCGGGCGCTTGGTGTCCCGACGCGGGTGCTCACCGGGCTCGTCGCGGCTGAGGCGCTGGCACTCGCCACGGTCGCCGGAGCCATCGGGATCGCGCTGGGCTATGTGATCGCGACAGCCTTGTTGCCGGGCGTAGCGGCTACTCTGCGGGGCCTTTATGGGGCGACCGTGCCAGGGAGCCTCACGCTCGATCTGCGCTGGATGGCGAGCGGTGCGGCCATCGCATTTCTGGGGGCCGCAGCAGCAACGGCCACGAATATCTGGAGAGCGGCGCGGCTTCCTATTCTTGCCCCCGCACGTCCGCGCGCCTGGGCGCTGGCCTCTCAAAAGGCGCTGCGCTGGCAAGCAGTGGCGGGGCTTGTCTTTCTGGGCTTGGCCGGTCTGATCGCGGCGACAGGCCATCGATGGGATGCCGGGCTCGTGGCCGGGTTTGCGATGATGGGCGGGCTCCTTTTTGGCGCGGCACTTATCCTTCCCCTCGCTCTTGATCTGGCGCTGCGTCTCATTGTGCCTTTTGCAAAAGGGCCTCTGGCGCAGTGGACGGTGGCTGATACGCGCCAACAGGTTCCGGGGCTCTCTCTGGCGCTCATGGCGCTTCTGCTGGCGCTGGCGACAAATATCGGGGTGGGGACGATGGTGTCGTCCTTCCGTGCGACATTCGTGGGCTGGCTTGATCAGAGATTGGCGTCCGAGCTTTACGTGACTGCCGCCACGGAGGCTCAGGCCGCAGAGCTGCGCGCCTTCCTCGACGCAGAGGCGGATGTGACGATCCCACTGCGCACCATTCAGGCGCGGCTGAGGGGGGGACCAGGGGATATTCTGGGCGTGATCGATCATCAGACCTACCGGGATGGATGGCCGCTTGTTGTGGCTGAGGTAGGCGCGTGGGAGCGGGTCGCGGACGGAACGGGGGCTCTCGTAAACGAGCAGCTTTGGCGACGGGAGGCGCTGGATCTTGGCACGACGCTCGAGCTTTTGCCAGGCTGGTCGCTGACTGTCGTGGGGTACTACACCGACTATGGCAATCCTCGCGGGCAAGCGATGGTGGCGCAAAACGTGTTGCTCGATCGCGCTCCGGACATTTCCCGCCTGAGATACGCCGCGCGTGTTGATCCCGCGCGCATTCCGCAACTGAGAACGGAGCTCGAAGCGCTCGGCATCGCGCCCGGCTCCATCGCTGATCAGGCGCAGGTGAAGCGCTTTTCACTCGATGTCTTTGAGCGGACGTTCATCGTCACCGGGGCGCTCAACATCCTCACGCTCAGCGTGGCGGCATTCGCCATCCTTGCGTCATTGACTACGCTTGGGGCGATGCGCTTGCCGCAGGTGGCGCCCGTCTGGGCCATGGGGATCACGCGCCAGCGGCTGGCCTGGCTCGAGATGGCGCGCGCAGGTCTTGCAGGCGCGCTTACGTTCCTCCTCGCCCTGCCGCTCGGCCTTGCCGTGGCCTGGGCGCTTTTGACCGTGGTGAATGTGCAGGCCTTCGGCTGGCGTTTGCCCATGCTGCCCTTTCCGCTTGATTGGCTCCGTCTCGGGGGGCTTGCGATCCTTGCGGCGCTGCTGGC
>JBCBME010000382.1:0-2888 GCA_039822945.1 Pseudomonadota bacterium | reverse complement strand
CAAGGCATATGTGGACAACGGCAACAAGGCGATCGCCGGCACCGAGTGGGAGGGCAAGACCCTCGAAGAGATCATCGTCGGCACCTATGACAGCGGCGCCGTGGCTCAGAACGGTATTTTCAACAACATGTCCCAGCTGTGGAACCACAACCAGTTCTGGGAAATGATGGGGCCGGGCGAAAGCAAGATGCCCGGTGAGCTTGAGGCCGCGCTGAAGGAGACCTTTGGCTCCGTCGATCAGTTCAAGACCGAGTTTTCCGCCGCAGGTGCGGGCCAGTTCGGCTCCGGCTGGGCGTGGCTTGTGAAGAACGCAGACGGCTCGCTCGCTGTGACGAAGACCGAAAATGGCGTGAACCCGCTCTGCTTCGGCCAGACCGCGCTTCTGGGCTGCGACGTGTGGGAGCATTCCTACTACATCGACTTCCGCAACAAGCGTCCGGCGTATCTCACGAACTTCCTCGACAACCTCGTCAATTGGGAGAACGTCGCCTCGCGGATGTAAATCCTTGAGCCCGATCCTTTGGGGGCTGGCAGCATTGCTGCTGGCCCTTTTCATTTACGGGGCCTGGATTGAGCCCGCGATGCGGCTGCGCGTCGTCCGCTACGATCTGCCACTTGAGGGGTGGGTGGATGAGCCCTTGACCCTCGTCCTTGTCGCGGATCTTCACGCAGGCGCGCCGCAGGTGCCGCTCTCCCGCGTGCGCCGCATCGTGGCCCGGGCGAACAGCCTCGGCGCTGACGTCGCAATCCTGCTGGGGGACTACGCGGCCGCTCACAAATTCACGCTGGGCAAGATGGATGTGCACGACATCATCTGCGCCTTGAAGGGGCTCGACGCACCGCTCGGAACCTATGCCGTTCTCGGCAACCATGATTGGTGGCAGGACCCGCGTGCCGCGGCAGAGGGAGGTGTCTGCGAGACGTCACGCGCGCTTCTCGCCCACGGCATCCCCGAGCTCGACAACGACGCGGTCAAACTGCCATCCGGGGCATGGCTCGTCGGGCTCGCCGACCAGCGTGCGCAATCTCCCGATCCCCGTGTCGACGGGTTTGACGATCTCGACGCCGCTATGGAGGAGGTGACAGACGACGCGCCCGCGATCCTCATCGCCCATGAGCCAGACATCTTTCCCCGCGTGCCGGACCAAGTGCGCCTGACGGTGTCGGGCCACACCCATGGCGGGCAGGTGCGCTTCCTCGGGCGCTCTCCGGTGATCCGCATGGTCTGGTGCGAGGTCTTCAGCTACGGGCACTACGTGTCCGACGACCAACACCTCATCGTCTCGGGCGGCATTGGATGTTCGGAATACCCGGTGCGCGTGGGTATGCCGCCGGAGTTAACACTCGTGACAGTCCACCGGGCCTAGGCGGCGGCACCCTCGAGGGCGTCAAAGGCCTCCTCCACGGTGCTGACCACCACAAAAAGCCCCTTCAGGCTCTCCGCGGCAAAGCCCTCATCCACGACGTGATCGACGAGCGCGATCAACGGATCCCAGTATCCCGCGATGTTGATGAGCACGATGGGTTTGGCGTGAAGCCCGAGCTGTGCCCAGGTGAGCACCTCGAAGAACTCATCGAGCGAACCCGCGCCACCGGGCAAGATCGCGATGGCGCTGGCATTCATGAACATCACTTTTTTGCGCTCATGCATCGTCTCGGTGACGATGTAACTGCCCAGATCGACCTTCCCGACTTCCATCCGCACCAGATGCTCGGGAATGACCCCGAACGTGTCGGCGCCCGCTGAAATTGCTGCACGTGCAACCTCGCCCATGAGGCCGATATCACCCGCGCCGTAGACGAGCCGCCATCCGCGTGCACCCAGACCTGACCCAAGGTCATTGGCGGTGGCCATGTAGGCGGGGTTCCTTCCGGGACGTGAGCCGCAAAAGACACACAAAGAGAACGAAGTGTCGGACATGGAAGACAGCAGCCTTGGTTGGGTTCAAATCAAAGTGTGGGGGCTTTGATTCGTGTTAGCCGAAAGTTTAGGCTACGCTCAAGCAAGACCGCGACCTGGGGAGGTGCTGCCAGCTTCGTAAACCTGCCAGGCGCGGACGGAGGAAGACATGGGATCTTCAGGACTCAGCGCCTGGCTCTTAGGAGCTGGTGCTACAATCGTTGTTGCGGGTGCAGCATGGGTCGTCTTGCAGGACGATCCAGCCGCCGTGCTGCCTGCCGCCCTCACTGCGCCCGCAGAAACCCCCGCACCTGAGCAGCCTGCCGAAGACACCGAGGTCGCGCGCGCGCCGAGCCTTGTGGAAGAGCCCGCAGCCGACGCGCAGGCGCCGATCGTTGAGCGCGAAGCGGAGATCGTCGCTGAAACCGTAGCTGAGGCTGAGGCAGAGGCCGACATCGCCCTGACCCCGCCGAGCTTTGATACGGTGCGCGTCGAGGCTGACGGGCAGGCGCTCATCGCCGGTCAGGCCGCGCCGGGCGCCAGCGTGGAAATCCGTCTTGGCGGCGTGGCTCTCACCACGACGCAAGCGAGCGCGGATGGCCGCTTTGCTGCCTTTGTGACAGTGCCCCCGTCCGAGGACGTGCAGATCATGTCGCTCATGTCGCGCCTCGATGTGCGTGAGGCTGCATCACTACAAACACTCCTCATTGAGCCGGTGACGGCAGCAGAGGCCACGGCCACCGCCATGGCGCGCGTTGCGGAGCCGGAGCTTTCGGAAGAGATCGCTTCGGAGGGGTCAACAGCCACCGCCAGCGCGGAAGGTACGGCACCAGCCGTCGTTGCGGGCCTCACGGACACGTCCACGCAGCCCGCCACGGGGGAAGAAACGCCCACGGAAGTGGCATCTGATGCCACCGTGGTGGCGCCCGCGCCCCAGGTCGTGACGGCAGCGATCGCACCGCGCGTTCTTTTGGCCGACGAACAGGGC
>JBCBME010000381.1:0-2891 GCA_039822945.1 Pseudomonadota bacterium | reverse complement strand
CATCCGGCGCTTTGATCTTGACGCCATCGCGCCCGGTCGTGGGGACGCTCTTTTGGGCGCTGACCTGGTGAATGCGGCGATCTCCTCAACGGTGGACTTCGTGCGCTCCACCTACCGGCCCGCCGCCCGCGTGGCGCTGAAAGGGGGCTCGCTCAAGGATGCGTGGGATGCTGTGCGCGCCTCATGCGATCCCAAGTTTGCCGACTACGCGATCTACGAACACTGCCTGCCGTTCAACGTGGCGCGTGCCTATGACGAGGCACGCGACATCGACACCCCTCGCATCTGGACGGCCGCGCGCGACAAGGCCATGTGGGAGGCGCTGCAGGGATGATGCACGACCGCTACTCGCTGGCCTTCAAGCTTTACCCCTATGCCCGCCACCCTGATCAGGATGCGCCTCCCGTGCGCCACCCCGTTGTAATCGTCGGGGGCGGGCCCGTGGGCATGGGGCTCGCGCTCGATCTTGGGAAAAAGGGCGTGGCCTGCGTGGTCCTTGATGACCATGAAGGGATCGGGACAGGCTCCCGGGCGATCTGCTTTGCCAAACGCACGCTTGAGATTTGCGACCGTCTTGGTTGCGGGGATCCTATGGTGCAGAAGGGTGTGGTTTGGAATGTCGGCCGTGTCTACCGCGACGAGGAAGAGATCTACGCCTTCAACCTCTTGCCCGAGGGCGGCCACAAGCGACCGGCCTTCATCAACCTCCAGCAGCCCTATTTCGAGCGCTTTCTCGTCGAAGAGATCCGACGCCAGCAGGCTGCGGGCGCGCCGATCCAGATCCGCGGCAAGAACCGCGTCACAGCCATGGAGCGGGGCGCCGATCACGTGAGTCTCACCGTGGAAACCCCTGACGGCGCTTATGAAATGGAGGCTGATTGGGTTGTGGCCTGCGACGGGGCGAATTCGCCGACGCGGGCGATGATGGAGCTCGATTTCGCGGGCCGGACCTTTGAGGATAACTTCCTCATCGCTGATATCCGCGCCACCAACATGGAGATGCCCGTCGAGCGGCGCTTCTGGTTTGACCCACCGTTCAATCGTGGGGAGACGGCTCTGATGCATCGCCAGCCAGATGACATCTGGCGTCTCGATTTCCAGCTTGGCTGGGGGATCGACCGCGATGTGGAGCTTGACGAGGCGCGCGTGCGCGGACGGGTGGCCGCGATGATCGGGCAAGACGTGGAGTTCGATCTTGTCTGGACCTCCATCTACACCTTCCGGTGCTGCACGATGGAGGAGTATGTCCACGGCCGCGTCATCTTTGCGGGAGATGCCGCCCATCAGGTGAGCCCCTTCGGCGCGCGCGGCTGCAACGGGGGGATGCAGGACGCAGACAATCTCGGCTGGAAGCTTGCCGCGGTGATTTCTGGTGATGCGCCCGAAGCGCTCGTGCAGACCTACCACGAAGAGCGCAAGGCAGCCGCGCTCGAAAACATCAAGAATTCAAGCCGTTCTGCAGATTTCCTCACGCCTCGCAGCCCAGCCCACGCCCTGTTTCGGGATGCGGTGCTGGACCTTGTGGAGGACAACGCCTTCGCGCGGCCCATGGTCAATTCCGGTCGTCTGAGCACCCCTTGCACTTATTTTGCGTCCTCGCTCAACGGAGAAGACGCGCTGCCGGGGGCGCCGGATCAGACAAAGCCGGGCGCGCCATGCCCGGACGCTCCCTTGGATGATGGCTTTCTGCTCGATCATCTTGGGGGCGCATTCACTGTGCTGGGCCTCGGGGTCGACGTGCCGGGCCTTAGCCTAGGGGCGCCGTCGCAGGCGCTGAGGTCGCGCTATCTGGGAGAGGCCCCGGAGGGGGTCTACCTCATCCGGCCTGACCAGTACGTGGTGGCGCGGTGGGCGTCCTATGAGGCGCGTCATGTAGCGCGGGCCGCCGCAAGAGCCCGCGGCGAGAAAGCCTGACATGGCCCTTATCCGCGAGCCAAACCTGCCCGAGGTCGATGATTTCTATGCCGCGCTCCTCGCGGCCCACGAGGGCTTGAGCGAGGAGGAGACCGCGCGCCTCAACGCGCGGCTTGTGCTGACGCTGGCCAACCACATCGGCGACCTGGGCGTGCTCCTCGAAGCCCTGGAGGTGGCGGGTGGGCGTCGCGACGAAGGTGACCCCACCAAGGCCTAAAGCGTCGCACGCACCACGTGACCCAGCTCGTGGCCGCCCGCTTTGGCTGCTGCGGCCCATGCACTGCTCGATGCGCGCGCATTTTTCGCAGCTTTTTCAACGTCCAAACTACGCAAGTTCAACTGAAGCACGGTGTCGGTGTCATCGACAAAGGCCAGCTTGTCAGACGCTGTCAGCACCTTTGATTTGAGCTGGGTTTGCAGGAAGACGAGCGCCTTTGGCAGAGCTAGGTCATCGGCCAGGATGTTCACCACCTCGGACTTTGCCGTCTCGAGCGCCTCTCCGGCCGTCGATCCATCCGCCTCGCCCTCAAGCGCGGTCACGCGCAGGCGCAGGCGGCGCAAGGCCGTGACGCTGTCATCGAGAAGCTTCCAGGAGAACTTCATGTTCTTGCGGTAATGCGTGCGAAAGCAGAGGAGGCGGAACGCCAAGGGATCTACCTCACGCTCCAGCAGGTCCCAGACAGTGAGAAAGTCGCCACTGGACTTGGCCATTTTCACGCCCTCGGCAGCTTCCATGAAGGCGCCGTGCATCCAGTAATTGACGAAGGTCGTGCCCGAGCAGCACTCGGACTGCGCGATCTCGTTGGCGTGGTGGATGGGGATGTGGTCGATGCCGCCGGTGTGGATGTCGATCGTCTCACCCAGATAGTGCTGCGCCATGGCAGAGCATTCGATGTGCCAGCCGGGAAAGCCACGGCCCCATCCACCACGCCAACGAGATCGCGCAGTCCGAGTGCTGCTCGGGCACGACCTTCGTC
>JBCBME010000380.1:0-2914 GCA_039822945.1 Pseudomonadota bacterium | reverse complement strand
TCTGCGGCCGCCGCCTCGGCGAGGCGCGCCTCTTCCTCCAGCGTCAGTGCACCTTGTGACGTGTCGAGCCGCGCGCGCAACGCCTCGGCCGCCGCGGCTTCTGCCAGCCGCGCGCGCTCTTCCTCGGCGAGCGCGGCCTGTGCCTCCTGCAGCTGAGCCTGGAGGGCCGCCACGGTTGCCTGTTCGGCGAGGGCGTCCTGCTGCTCGGCGCTGAGTTCCGCTTCGGTGTTTTCAAGCTGACGCTGGAGCGCAAGGAGCGTCGCAGCTTGCGCCAGCCGCGCTTCTTCCTCGGCGGTGATCTGCGCGAGCGCCGCCTCAAGCTCTGCGCGGGCCGCCGCTGCATCCGCGAGTGCATCGGTGCGCTCCGCTTCGCCGTCGCGGACCTCGTCGCGCAAATCGGCCATGGCGGCATCCTGTTCGGCACTGCGCGCGGCTTCCGCCTGACGCGCTGCTTCGCTTTGGGCAAGCGTATCGCGCAGGGCTGCGAGGCTTTCCGTCAGCGACAGCGCAGTATCCTGCGACTGTGTCAGGGAGGCCAGCGCCGCGGCAAGCTGTTGATCCACGCTCGCTTTCTCGGCCTGAAGCGCGCTGAACGCGGCAGCGAGATCGGCGCGGCTGGCTTCTTCGTCTTGGAGCGCGGCGCTCAGCTGGGCAAGAGACGCCTCCCGCGTCGCAGCCTCGGCTTGAAGATCAGCCACCAGCGCCTCGAGCGCCTCACGCTCGGCATCTGCGCGACGGGCGGCAGCCTGCTCTTCATCGATCTGATCGCGGGCCGCAGCGAGCGCGGCATTCAGCGCCTCCTCGCGTGTCAGAAGCTCTGCGATCTGGGCGTCGCCTGCATCCCGCTCCTGCGTCAGCGCGGCGATCGAGGCCTCGTTGTCGCTCTGCTCGGCAAGGAGCGCAGCCACCTGTTCCTCAAAGCTCGCCACACGCCCGCGGAAGGCCACGATTTCAGCCTCCGCATCGGCAAGCGCTGCGGCCTGACTGTCGCGCTCTGCCGTCAGCGAGGCGATGAGCGCGGCCTGTGCGCGGGACTCGGCACCCGCGTCCTCGAGCGCGAGGCCCAGATCATCGACGCGCTGGGACAGCTCCGTGTTCTCATTGCGCGCCAGACCCAGCGCCGCGGCAAGCTGCGAGACCTGCGCCTCGAGGCCCTGCACCTCACTCGATTGGCGGGTGATCTCATCACGGAGCACGAATTGGATGACGAGAAAGATCGTCAGCACAAACATCAGGACGAGCAGAAGCCCGGTCATGGCATCCACGAAGCCCGGCCAGATCGAACTCTGCAGCCGGGCGCCCGCACGGCGGCTCAGCGCCATGGCCTAGCCCTCCTTATTCGCGCGTCCGCCATTGGCCGCCAAACCCGGCGTGCCGGGACGAGAGGGCTGTGGCTTCAGGGCCCGGGCCAGCCCGGCGATATCGGTGCGCAGTTCGGCGATGGCCTCCTGGCGGCCCGCGCTCACCTCTTCGAGGAGACGCAGCAGCTGCACGTCGATCGAGCGCAAGCGCATCCGGCTTTCGGCATCCATCCCGTCGACGCCCAGACCGGCATTGGCCGACAGCGCCGCGATAAGCCGCTCCTGCCCCTCGGCCACCTGCTGCAGCGCGGCGGACGAGCTATCTGGCGCGGCAAGCCGGTCGGCCACGCGCTCCATCGAGACGGTGAGCTGCGCGATCTTTTCGTCGGTCATGGAGCGGCTGATGTCGGACTGCGTGAACATCAGCTGCATCGATTCCATCTGCTCGGCCATGTGATCGAGCATCTGCGCCATCGCACCGCTTTCGCCGCCAGCATCGGTATCGCTCGAAAACGAAACGCGCGTGATAGACGAGACCCACTCTTCCAGCTCGCGATAAAACCGGTTTTGCCCGTGCCCCGCGAAAAGCTCCAAGAGGCCCACCACAAGCGAGCCCGCAAGGCCCAGAAGCGAGGACGCAAAGGCCACGCCCATGCCACCGAGCTGGCTTTCGAGCCCGACCTGGAGGCGGCCAAAGACATCAAGGCCCGTCTCCCCCTCTGCAGGGGTCAGGGAGCGGATGGTGTCAACGAGCGCGGGGATCGTTGTCGCAAGACCAAAGAACGTGCCCAGAAGACCCAGAAAGATCAGAAGCGACACGAGATAGCGCGTGATTTCGCGCTGCTCATCGATGCGTGTGGCCACCGAGTCGAGGATCGAGCGCGCCGAGGTGGAGCCGAGCTGCATCCGTGCGCCCCGCGTGCGCAGCATCGCGGCCAGCGGCGCGAGGATCTGCGGCGGTTTCGTGGGGTCGTGGCCGATGCGCTGCGTCGCAAAGCCCTCGATCCACTGCACGGAGATAAAGACTTGCACCACCTGAAGAAAACACGCCGCCACCCCGATCAAGAAGACAAAGGCGATAAACCCGTTGAGCCAGAGATTGGCCGCCACCACCGGGTAGAGGACGGGAAACGCAATAAAGCACCCCGCACCCACCAGAATGAGCACAAGCAGCATCAGCAAGATTTGGCGATAGGGCTGAGAAAAGTGGGGCTCGGCCTCGCGATCAGTGTCGGTCACCGCACGCGTCCTATTTTTTGTTCACTGCAGCGCAGCATAACTGGATTAATCGGGCGACACTAGGGGCTTGCCTGCGTGCGTTCGCGCACCAGTGCGGCAAGCTCTGTAAGCTCGGGATCTTCGATACCGAGCTCGGCGAGATGCTCGGCGGTGTTGTAGAGGTATTCGGTGTTGGGGCCGCGCCCGCCAACGGCTTCGGCGATGACGTCCGCCTGTCGGGACAGGGCCAGACCGCCGCAATATTGCGGATGCTCTGGCGCGATGACGTAAGCAAGGGCCTCCACCACCGATCCTGTACGCAGCGTCAGCGAGACGACATGCTCCACGTAAGCCGAAGAGATCAGCTCACGCTCCCGCAGATCCGCAAGAACCGC
>JBCBME010000379.1:0-2929 GCA_039822945.1 Pseudomonadota bacterium | reverse complement strand
ACACGCCGGTGATGCTGGCCACCTCGCTCGGTCGCCCGGAGGAGCATATCCGCTACCGTGCGCTTGCCGAGCTCGACGTCGATGAGGTGGACATGCTCACCGTTGTGCTCGTGGGCTCCTCACACTCGCGCCTCGCTGCCTTGGGGGAAGGCCCCAGAATGTTCACGCCGCGCGGCTACGCGCGAAAGATCGACGGCGATCTCAGCCAGAAGAAGGAGGCCACGGGATGACGGTCTGGTTTATCGGTGCGGGCCCGGGCGACCCCGAGCTCCTCACGCTCAAAGCTGCCAAGCGAATCGCTGCCTGCCCGGTCTGCCTCTATGCAGGCTCGCTTGTGCCGGCAGAGGTCGTGGCAGGCGCGCCACAGGGGGCGCTCGTGAAAGACACAGCACCCATGACGCTGGAAGAGACCCATGCTGAGATCCTCGCCGCCCATGAGCGGGGGGAGGATGTCGCACGCGTCCATTCTGGCGATCCCTCGCTCTACGGGGCCATCGCAGAGCAGATCCGGCTTCTGAAACGGGATGGGATCGACTACGAAATCATCCCCGGCGTGCCCGCCTACACCGCCGCTGCCGCCGCGCTCAAACAAGAGCTGACGATCCCCGAGGTTGCGCAGTCCGTCGTGCTCACGCGCATGTCCATGCAGTCCACGGGGATGCCGGAAGGTGAGACTTTAGCTAATTTCGCCATATCCAAAACTACAATCGCCATTCATTTGGCGATCCGGAACCTGCGAGAGATCGAGCGTCAGCTCATCCCGCATTATGGTGCGGACTGTCCGGTGGCGGTCATCTACCGTGCTTCATGGCCGGATGAGCTGGTGTTGCGCGGCACGCTCTCAGACATCCGCGGCAAGGTTCGAGAGGCCAAGATCACGCGCACCGCACTGATCCTCGTGGGCCCTGCCCTCGGCGACGTGACGGGGTTCAAAGACAGCGCTCTTTATGACCCGGCCGAGGAGCACATCCTGCGTGTGAAAAAGGCCGCAGGCTAGGCGCTCCTAACTCCGCTGCTTGCGCTCAAATCGTGAATTTTCAACATTCTACGTGACAAGCGATGCTCCCGTCATAGGTTGGCGCGGAGTGTTTGGAGTGGCGGCGATGACCTATCTCTCAGATGAAGTTCGTGCGGGCCTAGAAGCTGCCCGGGCGAAGAAAGCCAAGCGGCGCTCGCGCCTGCGTGTCGAGACCGGAGACAGGTACCATCCGGTGCTCAGGCTCTGGGATGATGGCTTTGCCGTTGATCAGGAAGGCGCGCCCACGCTCCGCGGTCTCGTGGATCTCTATGATGGCCCCAAGCACCTCTATCAGGCGCTCATCGTGGCCTCGTCCGAGGCCTCCGGGGAGCGGCGCTTTGAGTTCAAGCGTAACACCATGGCAGATGACCGCGCGCCGCTCGATTACGCGCGCACCAAACCGCAGCCCATCGCGCTCCTGAAAGGGTGGGACGCGAGCAAGTAGGCTCGCCGCCCTCTACTGAAGATCCGAGAACGCGGCCGCCAGCCTTTGTGTGGCGTCCTCTACCCGTGCGCGCGGCGTCGCGATGTTGAACCGCAGGAAGCTATCGCCACCCTTCCCGAAGGTCGGGCCATGGTTGACGGCGATTTTTGCATCTTTTTCGACGCGGGAGGTAAATTCTGCACGGCTCATCCCCGTGCCCGAGAAATCCACCCAGCTCAGATAGGTGGCTTCAAGCGGCATCGAGCTCAACCCCGGGATCGCGTTCACCGCAGCATCAAAGAGCTTCCGGTTGCCATCAAGGTACGTGCAGAGGTCATCAACCCAGAGCGCGCCCGCCGGTGAGTAGGCCGCCGTCGCCATGAAGAGACCAAAGCTGTTTGGTGAGAGCCCAAGGGCTGCCATGCGCTGTCCAAACCGCTTGCGAAGCGCCTCGTCAGAAATGATGACGTTGCCGATATGCGAGCCCGCGATGTTGAACGTCTTGGTGGTGGCCGTCATCATCACGAGCCGGTCGCTGACCCCCTCGATATGCGCCATGGGCGTGTGCGTGGCGCCAAAGGTGAGGTCGTGGTGGATCTCGTCCGAGACGATGATGAGGTCATGGCGCCGGGCAAAGGCTGCCACCTCTTCGAGCTCGGCCTGCGTCCAAACCCGCCCACCGGGATTATGGGGCGAGCAGAGAATCAGCATCTTTTCGCGGCCCGTCATCGCGGCGTCATAGGCTGCGAAATCCATCTCGTAGCGGCCATTCTGATTGACCATCTCCATCTCCACCACCTCGCGCCCAGCGGCTGAGATCACGCGGGCAAAGGCGTGGTAGACGGGCGTGAAGAGGATGACGCCGTCGCCCGGCTCGGTATAGGCGTCGACACACATCGCCGTCCCGTTGACGAGCCCGTGGGTCGTGAAGATCCAGGACGGGTCGATCTCCCAGCCGTGGCGCTCCTTCATCCACCACTGGATAGCTGCGGTGTATTTCGTGTCGTCGCCGAAATACCCGTAGACCCCGTGATCGAGCATCTCTTGCAGCGCATCCTGGATCACTTGGGGCGGCTGAAAATCCATGTCCGCCACCCACATCGCCAGGCCGTCCTGCGCCGGCACGCCGTAGATCTTCTCCATCATGTCCCATTTCACGCAATGGGTGCCGCGACGGTCGATCTCTCGGTCGAAGGGGGTGTCAAAACTCATGGGCGGTTCTCCTTTGGGGGGCAACCTACGCCGGGCATCGCCCGCTGCAAGGGGGTTTGCGGGGGACGCCGCCATACCCTATGTGAGCGGCATGACGATCCGTCCAATCCTGCTTCACCCGGACCCGCGCCTCAAGAAGGTGGCCGAGGCTGTCAGTGAGATCACCGACAAGCTGCGCGTGCTTGCCTCTGATATGCTGGAGACGATGTATGACGCGCCCGGCATCGGCCTTGCCGCGCCGCAGGTGGGCGTGGGGCTGCGCATGATCACCATGG
>JBCBME010000378.1:0-2939 GCA_039822945.1 Pseudomonadota bacterium | reverse complement strand
CTGCCAATCCTTCTCCATCGCAGGACTGCGAGGCGGGCTGGGAGACGACCGCGGTAACCTGGCGCTCGAGTATCTTAGGCTGGCTGACCGACTGCGGCCCCGCTGGCTGGCCTGGGAAAACGTCCCCGGCGTCTTGTCGTCGGGAGAAGGACGGGACTTTGGTGCCATCCTCGGGGGCTTGGTCGAACTCGGGTATGGGTGGGCATACAGAGTTCTTGACGCTCAGTACATCCGAACATTCCCATTCCCTTGGGCCGTCCCACAACGACGCCGTCGTGTGTTCGTTGTCGGATATCTTGGAGACTGGCGACGTGCCGCAGCGGTATTATTTGACCGCGAGAGCTTGCTCCGGGATCCTCCGCCGCGCCGACAAGCGGGGCAAAACGTTGCCCCCACAATTGCGGCACGCACTCGAGGCGGTGGCGGCCTCGGAACAGACTTCGACTGCGACGGAGGGCTGATCGTTTCGCACGATCCGGCGACGACTTTGACAGCAAGAGAATACAAGGGAGCGCTGCCAGAAGCGGATCTTTCGACGGTCGTCGCCCATACATTGCGCGCTAAGGGCAACGACGCCCATGCCGCAGATCTCCAGACATATGTTGCCCATTCGCTGCGGGGAGAAGGCTTTGACGCCAGCGAGGACGGCACAGGGAGCGGGACGCCGATCGTGCCAGTGGTTTTCGACTGCAAGGGCACTGTAGTCCAGTTCAGCGATCAAGGTGAGGCCCCGACACTGCGCAGCATGGGGCACGCGAACAGCCACCAAAATGCGGGTGGGCAGCTCGCGGTTGCCTTAGACATGCGCGGCCGTGAAGGCGGCGCAATGCCGGAAGGCCCGCACGACACCGCGAACCTGCGCGCTGCGTCTGGTGGATCATCCCGCAGCTATATCGCAGCCCCTTGGGCGGTCCGCCGCCTCACACCCGTCGAGTGCGAGCGGCTTCAAGGCTTCCCAGATGGCTTCACGAACGTGCCATGGCGCGGCAAGAATTTCTCGCCGGACGGACGGCGTTATAAGGCGCTCGGCAACAGCATGGCGGTGAACGTCATGGACTGGATCGGCCAGCGCATTGAGCTCGTGGATAAGCTTTAGAATTGCCACTGCCTGACGCTGTTGGCGGTTGGCATAGAAAGGGGGCGCCTTGCCGGGCGCCCCCTTTCGCTTAGCTGGGCTCGAACACAAGGCGCTCGAGCGCCATGTCGAGCTCTTCCCCGGACTTCTCAGACGATCGCGCCAGGAACTCGAGCGAGCCGTCGCGCGCGCTCACGGCGCCCGTGGCAGGGGATCCCGTCGCGCCATCCGCAGATCCAGTTACGGTCACAGATGTGCCGCTGAAATCGGCCTCGAGCTCCCAGGTCTCGCCCGCCGCTGGCGTTACGCCGGTGAGCACGTTGCCGGCAGCTGACTTAACCGCCAGCTCGCCCGCGACGAAACCAAGCCGCACGCCGTCTGTGGCGGCCTCTGAGAGGATCTCTGCGTTACCGCCGCCACCGGTGCCGCGCACGGTCAGGGTGCCGTCTGTGAAGCTCTGAGCGGCCGCGAGCGCCGGCCCCGCCAGGCGCAGGCGGTCAAGTGCGTTGCCCTCAAGGCCGCCATAGGCATTCGGGATCCCGCCAGTTCGCAGCTCAAAGCCCCAGGGGTGGAAGAAACGCAGCCCGCCCTCGACCGGCTCTTCAAAGCCCGCCACGTCTGTCCCGTCGCGTGAGAACCCCAGGGCGCCATCGCCAGCCGGCGGATCCTGGAACGTGACGTGGAACCATTGCCAATCGTCCGTCACCGGGCCAACCCAATACAGATCCCGGCCGGATCCTGTAACCACGGCGAAAGGTACCATGCCGGCGGGCTGTGTCGGATCCTTTCGGAGCCAGCAGCTCATCGTGTAGGTCTGCCCGCTGCCGGTCGCGCTGACGCCAAAGTCATTTGACGTCATGGTGGAGCGGCTGTCTCGATCCATGGAGCAATGAACCGTCTGCGGGCTGCCATCGGGCGCCGCCACGTTCTGGAGCTCGCGATCGAAGAACGTGGTGTACCACGCCGTGCCGCCAGTGAGCTCGAAGAACTGCGATTGCTCCCCGATAGGGTTCTCGTAATCGATCGTCATGAGGGCGCCCTGGGCGTTGATGCGCGGCCCGCGCGTAGAGACAAGCGCCCCGGCGCGATCGACATAGAAGCGCTCGCCGCGGCTGTCATTCCGCACAAGCCGGTCCACCACGAGATCCGTGGCGCCCTCGGCCGCCTCGTCGGCCGCAAAGTCAATGGCTAGGTCATTGACGCCTAGGCTGAGCTCAGCGCGCAACGTGCTCGCATCGTTCGCAGCCGGCGGGGCAACGGCCCCCGTCACTGTGACCTCGAGCTGCTCGGTCGTCGCGCCGTCCGTCACGTCGAACACGGCAAGGCCGGTTTCGTCGCTGTAGAGCGCATTGAAAAAGCCGGCTGGGTCATACTCAACGTCGCCGTCCACAGCTGTCAACTGCACGACGCCACCGCCGCGCGGCGCCAGATCGATGCCCACATTGCCAGGCGGCACGCCGCCCTTGGCCACGTGAAGATCCCAGATCCAATCCTCGATGTTGGTGCGGCCGCTCGAGCTGATGCCGAAAGGATCTGCCGGCGGAACGGCGGCGCCGGTGGCAGCTGGTGTGGCAGCATCGGCCGGCACTGAGGACACCGCCTCATGGGTGCCGGCGGTGATCTCGGAAATGATGCGCGTGTCCCGTGCATCGCGATCAGCTGGCCAGGCCCCGGCGTGTGCCAGAGTAAAGGCTTTCACCTGGGAGTACGGCGGGATCGGGGTCACGCCCCAAAGCGTCGGCGCGTCCAGCTTCAGCTGCCAGGGATAGCTGTCATTGCCTGGCGGTTCCTTGAGTGGCCCGGCCACTGTGTCTTCGTAGTAGTTGTGCTCTTCATAGACGCGCACCGGGCCGTAGGTGGGATC
>JBCBME010000377.1:0-2976 GCA_039822945.1 Pseudomonadota bacterium | reverse complement strand
CTCCCGGGTGGTCGCACACGGGAGCGACCCCGGGCGGCATGAACCGGTTGCGCGGTCTTAGGAGCGGTAGAAGCGGTGAACGCCGATCGTGGCGGTGTGCTCAAACACCCGGGACCAGCGCGGGCTCACGGCGGTGGTGTGGTAGTATTGCGCACCGTCCGTCAGGTTGCCGGCAGCGCCGGCCATGGCGAGGCGGGCGACCTTGCCCACCATCTTCCAGGCGCGCGGCTCGTTCACCACCTCGGCTCGGCCGTCGCATGTATAGGTGAACTGGCACTGGTAGCGCTGGCCCGTGCCCTGATTGATCACGTTGCAGACCGTGTTCGGAAACTCGGTGCTTTCGACGCGGTTCAGGATGACCTCCGCCACGGCGAACTGGCCTTTGACGGTCTCACCTCGGGCCTCGAAGTAGAGCGCCTCTGTGAGGCAGCGCCACTCCGCTCCGCCCTCGATGAAGGGCTGCGTGAGAAGCCATGCCTTGTCGAAAGACACGGCAGGCGCATTCCCGGTGATTTGAGCGCGTGGTGACAGCAGGCGCTCGGTCGTGTCGGCATCGAGTTTGGCGAGGCTTTTGGCCTCGAACGCGACAGCGCCGGAAATCGCGAGAGTTGTGTTCTGTGCCGAAAGCGGCGTTACGAAAGAGAAAAATGCAGCAAATGCAACAAGATAACGCATTGTTTTACCCCCAAGGATCAACATCCTTAACAAATCCTTTACGTCAACGGCAGCTCTTAACCCGCTGATTTTGACGAGTCTAGGCGTGAGGGCCTACGGAATGACGTCTTGGTTAAGAGCGTGGCCCCTTTGCACGCTGGTCGAGCGCCACATGCGCGGCCGCGAGACGGGCGCCCGGCACGCGGAAGGGCGAGCAGGAGACATAGGTGAAACCGGCGTCCCGGCACATGCGGATTGCCTCGGGATCCCCGCCATGTTCCCCGCAGAGCGAGAGCACCACGTCGGGCCGCGCGGCGCGCCCGCGTTCGGCCCCGATCCGCAGAAGCTCCCCCACGCCATCGGTGTCGAGCCGGTGGAAGGGATCCTCGGGGTAGACCCCCTGTTGGACGTAGTCGGACATGAAGCGCCCGGCATCGTCACGGCTGAGCCCGTAGGTCATCTGCGTGAGGTCGTTCGTGCCGAAACTCAGGAAGGCGGTGTGGGGCGCGATGTCGCCAGCGCGGAGGGCGGCGCGCGGGGTCTCGACCATCACGCCGATAGTATATTCGGGCGTCTGGCCCGTTTCGGTGCGCACGGCCGCCGCCACCGCATCGATGCGTTTGCGCACGAGCTCCACCTCGCGGCGGGCGGTGACGAGGGGGATCATGATCTCGGGCGCGATGCCGCCGACGCTGAGCGCGGCCTCGAGGATCGCGCGCACCTGCATGTCGTAGATCTCGGGCATGGTGATGGCGAGGCGCACGCCCCGCATCCCCAGCATGGGGTTGTATTCGGTGAGCGCGCGCACGCGCGCCTCCACCTCGCCCATCGGCAGATTGACGGCGGAGGCCAGATCGCGGAGGCCCTGACGGTCTGTGGGCAGGAATTCGTGGAGCGGCGGGTCAAGGAGGCGCACCGAGACCGGGCGCCCCTCCATGATGCGGAAGAGTTTCGCGAAATCGGCCCGCTGCATCGGCAAAAGGCGCTCGAGCACCGCCGCGCGCGCGCCGGGCCCCTCGGCAAAGATCATCTCGCGCATGACGGTGAGGCGGTCGGCCACGAAGAACATGTGCTCGGTCCGGCAGAGCCCGATCCCCTCGGCGGCGAAACCCGCGGCGCGTTCGGCCTCGTCGGGGGTGTCGGCATTGGCGCGCACCCCGATGTCGCGGATGTCATCGGCCCAGCTGAGGAGCGTCGTGACGGCCTCATCAAGGCCCGCCTTCGTGAGCTCCGTGGCGCCCGCGAGGACCTGACCGGTCGTGCCATCAACGGTGATGACGTCGCCCTCGGCGAAGCGGCGACCGCCAGCGACAAAGATGCGCGCGCTGTCATCGACGGAAATGTCGGAGGCCCCCACCACGCAAGGCAGGCCAAAGCCGCGCCCGATCACGGCGGCATGGCTCGTGATGCCGCCCCGTTCGGTCAGGACCGCCTGCGCAACATGCATGCCGCGGATATCCTCGGGCGTGGTTTCCCGGCGCACGAGCACGCAGGCCTCCCCCCGCGCGGCGCTGGCCTGCGCCTCGCTCGAGGAAAAGACGATGCGCCCTGACGCGGCCCCCGGGGAGGCGGCGATGCCCGCAGCGATGGGGTCGCGCGTGGCACCCGGCGCGATCTGGGAGTGCAAAAGTTCGGACAAAGCCGCAGGCGGGATGCGGCGCACGGCCTCGTCGCGGTCGATCACGCCGTCATTGGCCAGCGCTACCGCAATGGCCACCGCCGCGCGGGAGGAGCGTTCGATGCGGACCGCATCGAGGATCGCGAGCGCACCGTTTTCGATGGCGAACTTGATCTCCATCTCTTCGCGCAGGCGCGTGCGGGCAACGTCCCCGTGGCGCAAAAGCTCGACAAAGGCCTCCGGGTGGCTTTCCTCGAGCGAGGGGCCGCGGGGATCCTTGGTGAGGTAGATCGCGTCATCGACATCGCGCACATCGCGGCCATGGGCGCGCGAGAGGTAGCGCCCGGTGACCTGCGGCCGACCGGTGTCGGACGTCACGAACTGGATGACGCCATTGCCGCGCTCCCCCTCCACCGGCATGGGGCTCATGCGCTGGATGATGAGGCCGAGGCCTGCATCGGCGGGCGCGCCCTGGGCCTGGCGCAGGAGGCGGGCGGACGTCCCCTCCCAGGCGCGGGCCATGGCGCGCAGAACGGCGGTGAGCTGCGTGGCTGTGTCTTGCGGGAAGGGCTCCTCCGCCTCCTCCTCATAGGCGGCAAGCGCCTGAGCGAGGGTGGCGGCGTCGGGCGCGTCAAGCGAGGGGAAATCATCGGCGTCGAGCCGCTCCACCTGCTGCGCATAGGCCTGAATGAAACGCATGTAGA